>DAOUUM010000449.1 GCA_030668165.1 Candidatus Heimdallarchaeota archaeon | reverse complement strand
TGATGGGGTATTCAAGGTGGAGATCATAGCATTGACAAGCTCAGTATACTCAATAATGTTGCTCATCACATTTATTGGTGCAATACCGATTGACAATCCAGCCATCTGGATCCCGATTGGAGGCATGGCAACTGGAAATTCCATGAATATCTCCTATCTCACTATTAATAGAATCAAAGGCGAGATAGATAATCGAAAGGAACAGATAGAGGCTGCTCTTAGTCTTGGGATGACACCGTTTGATGCTATGGATCAACTAAATGTTTTATCCAAAGCATTGAAAATGGGTATAACACCCAATATGAACAATTTAAGGACGCTAGGACTGGTATTTATTCCCGGATTGATGACAGGTATGCTTATTGGGGGAATTAATCCTGTAGTTGCTGCCATATACCAGGTAATGATATTTTTTGTGATAATTGCTGGAGGATTGATTGCCTCTGTAATTGCATCCAAATTAATCATCAGTCATATTTTTGACATGGAAAATCAAAGTTTGTTTTAGTTAATCATTTTATGCTAATTCCGATGATTTTGAACTATCACGGAGTCTATCATTTGGATAGTCAACTTTACGATCATAAGTTTCACTATAAAGTGTATATTCCTTTATTAATGTGATTTACCCATATTTATAGTATGGATTCATCTAAATCTTTCTCCAGACTTCTAGGTTATTGGTGTATTGCTGTTGGAATATTCGCCTTAATAGGTTCTTTGTACACCTGGGGTGAAGGTATCTTATTCTCAATTTCCAGTCCTCATATACCAGTGATGGTGACTGATTTACTTCTCGTAACTCCCACAGCTCTCATTTTGGGAATCGCTATACTTACCAGAAAGAGCTGGGCAAAACAGTTGGCTCAATTTTATGCAGGCATGATTATTTACTCATCTGTGATTGTTTATAGCACTGTATTGCTTATTGGACCTCCTTATGACATTATTCTCTTGGTAATTCCAATATTCGGAATCATACAGGCATTTCTTCTTGTCATCTGGAGTCTCAATACCAAACTATCACTAGGGCTTGAAATGAGTAAGTCTAGAAAGACAGATTCGCATCTCACTTAAGTCTCACAACTTTTTATCCAAACAGAATCATTTATAGCCGTTTGGTGCAATGAAATTTAGCTATTTTTTCGAACTTTCAAATTCTTTTCTCCAAATAGCCCATTCAGTAACCATTTCAGCTCCTGTTTTAGTGTTCTTCCACCCTAATTTCTGCAATTTTGCTGAGCTAAAAGATGCACTTTTTACTCCAAACATCACTCCCATTCGAGTTATCAATGGTTTAACACCAAGGACAGACAAAAATTCATAGATTCGCGCTAATGTATAGGCGTATCTGAAACTCCAAGATTTTGTTGGTATTTTCATTCCAAGAAAATTGTGTAGAATTTCAGCAATTTCTATAATTGTAATTTTTTCATCAGATGAGACATTGTAGGTCTCTCCGATTGTTTCACTTTTCTCAAGACAGGTGATTAATGCATCGCAAACGTCTCCAACATAGACTACTGGAACAAGAGCTTTCCCATTTTCCAACCATGTTCCTGATTTTCTCATTGAGTGGTAAAGAACTGGAACATAACCCGTTCTATCTCTAACACCGATAATATGAGGTGGTCTTAGTATTGTAACATCGAGATCAAAATCTATGAGACATTCTTCAGATTCAAGCTTTGTTAATCCATATTTGAACCATTTATGCCTCTTTGGTTGATAAGTTTCGTCCATCCCCAACCCAAAATCACCATATGCTGCCATTGAGCTCACATGCACTAATCTGCGGTGGCCGGTGTCCACCATTGCTTCAGCCAAATTTCTAGTCCCTTCCACATTGATTTCCCTGAATAGTTTCAATGGACCTCTATCACTGACAAATCCTGCACAATGGACAACTACATCGAATTTTGATTTCAATGCTTCTGAAATTGATGATACATCACCTATATTTCCAACTATATACGGGATCTCATTATTATCTAACAAAGATGCTTTCTCTGGATTCCTAATGAAGGCTGTCACTTCATGTCCTTTATTCTTAAGATATTCACAGAAGTGTCCACCGAGATATCCAGTAGCACCAGTCACAAATATTTTCATATGGATACTCAATATTCGGGTCATATTTAAAGGTTGATCCTATAATTTCTTGAGTAATTTCATCTATTTACAACAAATCATCAATTCTGACTTGATTCTAGATTTTATTTACAGAAATTCTTGCATCCAATACATAAGCACCATTATCATTGACAAATAAGGGATTGATATCCAGTTCTTCAATCATAGGATAATCTGCGGCCAATTGACTTAATCTAAGTATCTGATCCTTGTACAGATCCAGATCAATCTCAAACGGTAACCTATATCCCTCGAGTATTTTCCTACCTTGAAGAGATGTAACCATGTCATAAGCCTCTCTATCTGTTATTGGAACCATTCTGAATTCTGAATCTTTTAGGACCTCGATATAAATTCCACCCAGGGCAATCATGACTGCTGAGCCAAATTGACTATCTCTATTGATACCCAAGGCAACTTCAACACCATTCTTCAGATTAATAAATTCCTGTATCATTATCTTCCTATCATCCATGGGAACATTTCTATCATCATAAATAGAGTAAATCATGTTTATGGCAACATCAATCTCCTCAAGACTTGCAAGATTCAATTTAACACCTCCTGCATCACTCTTGTGAGATATTGTTTTGCAGGCCATCTTAATCACCACTGATTGTTTACCAAGATCAAAATCATCCAAGAAATCATTTATTTGCTCCTTATTATCAAT
>DAOUUM010000417.1 GCA_030668165.1 Candidatus Heimdallarchaeota archaeon | reverse complement strand
TTGATCATAATATTGCTTTCCTCAATGGTCTTATCAATATCCTGATCATCTGGCTCATAGGTCACAATAACCATAATTGGAACCCACCCATCAACGAGATAATTACTAATCTCACTGGCTTCTTCTATATAATCCGAGAAATACTCATCATTTTCATTGGTCATCAAGACCTGAATAATGCGATCATCTGGTATTGTAGATTTAACAAGCTCCAAAACATCTGCTAGATTGTTGGTATTTGGTAGTAATTTTTCTAGTTTTATCTCCTCACATACATATCCATCTTTGGATAATACATCTCCAATCCAAGATATTTCCTGATTTAGAATGATTTCGAGGATAACTTCATTGCTCTTCATATTTTCCTTGAGATAAGAGGCAATTTTTGAGGCCACCTTCTCTTCTTTGAAATCACTAGCGAACCAAATTTCAGAGACTGAGATTATAGTTTTTTTGTTATCTTCATCCTCAATTTTGCTTAGTAGGAAAAAACCTATGATGGTTACATCTTCTTCAATTGAAAATAATGAATTACCTATAGAAATCTCTTCAATCAGAGATTCTACAATATCATCTCGATCTTCTTCGGAAACTAGTGTCTTCAATACTGAATTCAGTATATTTTTTTGATCGGACTCAGCTTTGATTTGTTTAATTTCCATTATATATTGTTTTTTTTTAACATCTTATATATAATATCATAGCTTTCAAATCAAGATAACAAATTATTGCAGAAATATATATTTTCCAATATATCGTAAATTGACTCAACAGGTTTAATCAGTTCATTTCAAACGCATTTTCGCAATGAAACCTGCATCAGATCCATTTAGTATCGGATGTGTATTTATCCAAGATTTGATATAAATTTCTTCTTCGTCCATCTTTTCGAGATCTATACTCCCCGACTGGGTCACAGTTGGTATTTCTGGGAGGGCATTGATCTGAGATCTAAATGTTTCAGCAATATATTTCGGTAAATCAACTGGTTCAATGTTTCCCTGTCGATATGCTTGGACAATCACTTCCTCATTCTCTGTAGGATCAAGAGAATGTGTTACATACACTATTTCCGCATTCTTGTCCCCGATCAGAGAAGCACTCCTTAAAGCAGAGAATTGAGTTCTTGCATTCGATATTATATTTTTCTCCTCAAAATCAAAGTAAGGATTGGGTCTTAATCCAGAATCTGAGCTTGTGACCTCAATGTAGAAATGGGTAAATTTAATCCTTGGTCTACTCTTTGAGAACCTATCTAAGGTACTTGTTAGAATGGTAACCTTGGTCTCATCAACTCCTAATCTCTCGAAAGTTGATTTAATTGCCTTTCTATGATTGTCATTTCTTGTGATTAGATGAATTTCACTGCCATCAGGTGCTCTTCTAAGCAATTCAGCTGCAATTTCACCATTATCTTGGCTAATGATCATTAAAAATGCTTTTTTGGAATCAAAATCCAGTAAATTCTTTCCAATAACTCTCGGTAAGGTTGTAATTGAATAAAGTCCATTGACATAGTGTTTATTATCACGGTACTTTAGCACATCATATCTGCCCTCCAAGGTCCTGATTGCAATTCTTCCTGGTGACCTCTTGATCTCCTCCGAGCTCATATTTGCAATACCATATCCAACTATCTCGTAGTGAATATCCATTAGAACTACCTCATCTCCGGGGTTGATTGGTGGAAGGGTGGTAATGTCTCCACTGGTTATATTTGATCCCAAAGATGCACTAATTGATGCCTGTCTCCTTAGAATTACCTGTGGATATCCTTTCTGTTTCATTTCCTCCAATACGTACCTATTAGCAAGTTCTTCAACATCCTGTGTTGTTGGAATTTCCTTCTTTCTATCACTTACTTTTACTGCAATAATATCATCGAGATAGGTGAGCTCCTTATACTCATAACCCTGTTTGTTCAGATCTTTTACAATTTTACTTTTCACCTTGTCCATTGATTTTTCCTTGGGGGGGACATTGGGCATTATATAGATGTGTTCAGGTGCCTCCTTAACAGCAAGCATAAGCATGATCGCTTCCCGTGCTCCTAATAGGTAGCACAATCTTTTTGATAAATCCATATGGAATTTAGTAAGACTGGCAACGTCTCGCAATAAAAAATCAATTACTCTTGTGATAATTAAATCCTCATCTCACATCTTAAACAAGTCCTCAAATAGTTTTAGTCTTTCTTCTATTAAATTCTGTAAATAATTGATAAAGGAGTGCAAAAAAAATCCATTTTATGTTATCTGAATAAATAGAATTAAATTGTAGTATGGATACCGTGGATCGCAATCCCGAAATTATATATGGAAATTGTATTACAATTTCTAATTTTCCGTTATTTTCACTTTTAATGCAGTGTGCCAAGGATTCAAATACTACAAACGCATATTCAAACTATGGTTCAGAGAACTGAGCGGATCTGGTTGCAAGCTAATTTCAACCTCATGCAGTTCTCCCATAAGTATCTCAGATGGTTCTACGGTACATCCATCCCTAGATATTATTGTGAACTAACTATTTAATCTACTGAAGGTTTAATTAGTTGTATCGACATACTCATTTATGACCAAATCTGATATTATAAAATCACTAGATCCATCACTCACTTTTTACCGTTTTAATCAACTTACACGAAAACGAGAGGGGTTGTATGAGGATTTTATAAAAATCGACGAACCACATGAAATATCTGAACAATGGGTTTCTTTCTCTGGGAACGTTGTAGCGGAATTATTGGAAGTAATTAAACTCACCAAAAGTTACTTGGATAGATTGATTGATGGTATCAGACGTGGTAAAGAAGGGCCTGCAAAAGAAGAATTAACCAATGTGAAACAGCTCACCGAGTTTTGGTTGGATCTTTCTATTATGAGTTATCTCTACTCTACTATCGAGAAGAGAGGTGTATTTGGCCTAGCAGCGAATAAAAAAATCACCCAAGGATACATGGAAACAAAAAGATCTTTTGATGATCTGATAATTCTTGCTTTCCAAACCGGCCGTGAGTTCTTCACTCCTACTTCATTGATGACTCTTGGTGAATTACTCTACCTTAAGCAGGAAAAAACTCGCTTGGACTTCATCGACCAAATCAAGGAAGAAAATGAACAGAAGACTGAGATCCTTGGAGATTACGATTTAAAACAAGCAAGCTTCTTGCTGACCAGGGTAAAAGACAGACTAATGAAGAGTTCA
>DAOUUM010000341.1 GCA_030668165.1 Candidatus Heimdallarchaeota archaeon | reverse complement strand
CGTGATGAACCTAAATCAATGATATTAGATGGTGATGGCAATATTATTATCACAGGGGAGACAAGTTATGCATCCGGTTATCCCACCACTTCTGGAGCTTTTTCTAACACTTATCGAGGAGGTGAAATCTCTTATACAGATATTATCCTATCCAAGTTATCAGCTGATTTATCAACCCTTATTGCATCAACATATATTGGTAGCTCTGGGGATGATTATGTCGATTCTGTAGCTGTAGACAGTGTGGGAAATATTTATATCACTGGTAAAAGTAATTTCGATAGTTTGTTACTCTATTATTATCCAGTCACAACACAGTACATTGATCCTGCATTTTACTATGATCTATATCTCACTGTATTTGATCCTGATCTATCTTATCTTGAATATTCCACATTTATAGGTACTGGAAGTTCTTCAAGAGGATATTCAGTGATCGTTGATGATAATGATGATATCTATCTTATAGGAGAAGCAGACAATGATGTATTTCCAACCACAACAGGTGCATATGATGAGACACACAATGGAGGTAGTGATATTTTTGTCAGTAAACTATCACTAAAGACAGATAATTCTCCAAGCAATTTACAATATTCTATTGGTGCCCTTGGAGATCATGTTTATCTGACGTGGGATGAATCCCTAATCAATACAGAGAGGGTAACCTCCTATAATATCTCTCGGGGTACATCTATCTGGGATCTTAGTGTGATAGGAAATTCACCAGTGGGTACGGAAAATTTTGATGATGATTCTGTTGTATTGGATCAGAAATACTACTATGCAATCACAGCAGTCAATGAATTGCTCGATTTTGGTGATATTGCTGAGAGCTCATATTCTGATGCCATATACGTTGATGTGCAGATACCACTCAAGTTACCCACAGCTCCACTCAATCCCCTGGTAAGCACGGGTGAGTACTATGCCAATATTACATGGGATGCACCGGTTGATGATGGAGGAACTGCTATTATCGAGTACAAAATCTATCGTGGAACTGAGAGTGGTGTCTATAATTATGAATTTGTCTCCACAATACTATCATTTGATGATTCGCTGGTTGAACCTGGAGAAACCTACTTTTACTGTATTAGTGCAGTAAATGCCATGGGTGAGAGTATTTACACAGGTGAATTAATTGCCTCTATACCAGAAGTAGTAGTTGCCCCTCCTCCAATTGGTCCAACCACTCCCTCATCTTCCTCAGATTTTCAGGCAGTTGCTGGTATAGAATATGTCTATCTGAACTGGACCGCACCCACCGATGATGGTGGATCAACAATTATTGAATACTGGGTATACCGTGGTGAGAGTGCAGAAGAATATGATTACATCCTTGTGACCACCGGTACCGAGTTCAATGATACTATTGTGAATGGTGGTATTACCTACTATTACTCCGTTGTGGCAGTGAATGAGATAGGAGAGGGAACCCACAGTGTAGAGGTATCCGCCACTCCCGATAGCAGATCAGTTGAGTTTACCACCACCGTCAGCACAACCACAGAAACCACTATTCTGGATGTTACAGACACACCCACAGATACTGCAAATTTCCCAATATTGATCTTCATAGCCAGTCTAAGTATCCCAGTATACATCAAAAGACGAAATAAATAATACTTCAGATCGATTTAATATTAATTAAAAATTAAAAATTTCACCTCATAGATAATTTAGAGCCATTATTCCTGCTTCTTGGATATATATTCAGAATATTTTCTTTTTAATTCCTCAAAAAATATTTCCAGGTCAAACGGTGTGAATCTCAACTGCTTTAAGAATCCACCCTCTTTCTCAACAACAAGATGTCTATTAAAATCACAAAAATCCATCTTCAAAGTTCGCAGATGGGTAAATACTGAGTATCGTCTTCTAAATATATCTCCGATAACTATTGGAGGTCGGATCTCTACATTGGTAATTTTATCAAATGGAATCACAAAAGTTTTCTGAAACGAGTGAAATTTTAGGGATAGCGAGTCATCCCTTATCTCATATTTTTGCCACAGATTCCTCAGTTTTCTTTTTGCTATCATACTAAACTATACAAAATTATAGTTTATTTTACTTTATTTATGCAGATAATATCTAATGGTTGCTTATATTCGATAATCAATAATATTTTACTAGCTTAATATTGAACAATTCGGATATTCGAATATGTCGGGAGCCGATAAAACTTAATACAAACAGTAGTTGAGAAGGAAAATAATATGGCGAACAATATAAAATGGGGTTACTTAATCATAGCAATTTTGATTGCAATGACACTATCAATACCTGTTCAAACAAACAATGTTGATCAAACCATGATAGATGACCTTGAGTATAACATAAATGAAGACAATGGTCTAGCTCTTTCTGAGGTCCCTAGTTATGATCTCAAAGAAATTGGAAATTATGCAGAAGAGGGTTCTGCTCGGGATATTGATGTGATGGGCAACTATGCATATATTGCCGATTATGATCTTGGATTGATTATATATGATATTTCAGATCCTCTAAATGCATTTATATCTGCTGAACTAGGTAATTTAGGTAATTCAAAGGGTATTCACATCGATGGAAACTATGCGTATCTGGTAGATGAAGTCTATGGATTACAAATCATTAACATCACTGATCCCACAAATCCATTAAGGGTGGGGGGATACAACACCACCGGTGCAGTAGAGGTATTTGTGGTTGGGAATTTTGCCTATCTTGCTGCAGGAGCAAATGGATTAATAATCGTTGACATAACCGACAAGACCGATCCGATTCTAGCTGGAACATTTGACGATGGGGGAATGACAATAGATGTTGAGGTTAGTGGTGACTTTGCTTATGTGGTGGATGCGGATGATGGTCTGGAGGTAATAAATATATCTGATCCAAGTTCTGCAAGCAAAGAGGGCTTCTTTGATTCTACGTGGATTGAACAGGGATTAACTGTCAACGGTTCACTTGTCTATATGGTCAGTTATTATAATCTGATAATTATGAATGTGACAGTTCCATCGAGTATAGATGTACTATATGACGCAAGTGCTGGAAATATGATTCAGGATGTTACAGTCGAGGGTAATTTTGCATATGTCTATGGTCGTAACTTTATTAAAGTATTTGATGCCACAGATCCATCAGATCCCATTGAGATAGAAAACTATGGGGAACGTGTGTTCTCAAACAAAATGGATATCAAGGACTCCTTTGCCTATGCAGTCGGCTATGATAGCAGTGGTTTTGCAATATTTGATATATCCACCCCCAGTGAAATTAGCCTGGTGCATAGATTCAGGGGAGGTTCAACGGCATATGAGGTATTCTCAGATGAGAATTTTGCATATGTGGCCGATAATGGCAATGGTCTCGAAATCATAGATATTGCAGATCCACAGAACCCAGAGCGGATATCACAATTTGTAATAGATGGAGGCTCTGAAGATGTGCTTTCTGTTTTTATTGTTGATACACAGGCATTTATTGCTGGTAGTGATTACTTTATGATATTGGATATCTCAGACCCTGAAAATCCTACGCATATGGGAAGGTATAATTTTTCTGACTATGCTTATGATATCTTTGTACAGGGCGATTATGCTTACCTGGCCATGGATGGAGATAATGGTATGGAGATCATAGATATATCAGATCCCACAACTCCAGTAAATGTGGGTAATTATAGTGATTGTGCACTTGCAGAGGGAATATATGTTGAGGGTGATTATGCATACCTCGCTGATACAGATAGTGGGAATTTGATAATTATTAATATTACAGATAAGACCTCTCCTGTACTAGAGGGCATTGTGGCAACAACTTCTGCCTATGCTGTCTCTGTAAGTGCTAATTATGCATATGTGGCAGATTCTGATGGAGGTTTGAGAGTAAT
>DAOUUM010000491.1 GCA_030668165.1 Candidatus Heimdallarchaeota archaeon | reverse complement strand
TGCAGCGATCTGGGCCTCTTCTCCCTCACTATCTCCATGGCATCAAGAGTGTTATAGTTCTGTATCTCTGCAAGATAAAGTGCAAGCATCATACCTGTTCTCTCCTGGCCATACTGACAGTGAACCACCATCTTCTCACCCTTGCTCATCGCATTCCTGACAATTAGTAAAAACTTGGTGATGATATCTTGTGATGGTGCAGAGAATATTGTCAGGTGATGATTGATCAACTGATCAGAATCCATATGCAAGAATGCCAGTGGTCGTTGGGGTGTGAGTGATATCACATATTTGATACCCTCATCAATAAAAAATTGCAGATGATCAGTGCTAGTGGGTATGGATGATCCCGCGATGTGATCATCAATAAAAGAAAAATTATCAGGTTTACTCATTGTTTCATCTTGTCTAGTGCTTCGGTTAATCGGTTGATTATGGCTTCCTCATCTGCAGTGATTACTCCATCCTGTTTTGCAGTCTCGGTTGCACTCTCTATCATACGTTTTCGTGCTATGGTATATATCTCATTGAATGATCTACCTGATTCCTCTTCCCTTGCCTTTACAACCTCGGCCTCGAATTCACGTGCGGAAACCCTGATCTTGTTGATCAGTTCACTCTCCTCCCTGCTGATTAATCCATCGCTCTGAGCCTGCTTAACCACATCGACCAATAAAGAATCTAACGAAGTCTGATAGTCTATTTTATCTCTTTCTTCTTCCATAGTAAACCACTATTGCTAGCTGATTATAAAGGAATAAACACTACAAGTCATATAAATCATACCATTAACCCCTTGTATTTAGCAAGATATAACGGATTATTGTTATCATCCCTAATCCAGTTCCTTGCTATAATGAGGTATTCTCTATATTTTTTGACAGTTATCTCACGGAGCATGCGATTGATGGGATACCATTGGAAGTGCTCAGGGTACTCTGTTCTCGATCTGGTGTAAAAAAGAATAAAGCAAATATTCTCGTCAAATCTGAGGGGATCGGTTGCCACCACATCGGGAACAATACCCATGGTCTCAGTAAGTTTAGAGATAGCGCTGTTTATCAGATCATCACTGTTATCAAGCTCAATTTCTGGGAGTAAGCATCCCTCAATGGAATCATTGACCAGAATTAGCTCCCCATCCTCCTCATGCTCGTTGAGAATTAGCAATATTACTTTGACCATTTAATTCTTATGAAGATCAATTTATGTGATACAAAAATTTTATTACCATAACCAAGTTGAGAAATTGAAACCTTGAAGATCAAAGAGCAGTGCCCGGATTGTATTTTGAAAAGAACAAAAGGTATACTTGAAAGGGGAAATTTGGACAATCCAGATGCAATATTTCTGGAGGTAAAGCAGAGTGTTGAATTTCTAATTGATAATCAGCAGGAATACTCGTGGATACCTGGAGAGATCAGCCCTGCCCAGCTGGGTACCAAACGACAGGAGATTTTTAACAAGTATGGACTTGGTGATGTCTATCAAAAGGAGAAAATCATGGGCAAGGAGATCGGAATGGAATTCTATGATAAGTACAGGGACACCAATCAATCCATGGTGGATACACTACTGATGGCTGTGGCAGGTAACTCCATTGAATTTGATGTGGGTGGAGTTTTCAAGGATAAGGAGACCATCCAAACGGAGACTCTCAGATCCATAGACCAGATCACTGAAGATGACAGATATATCGCTGATGCAAAAAAGGCAATTGAGTTTATCAAGAAATTTGATGCAGGTGAAGTATTGTATCTGCTGGATAATGTGGGAGAGCATTATTTTGATTTATTATTTATTAATAGACTGATCAATCTGGGTTGGCGAGTGGTACTGCTGGTCAAGGGTAAACCCATTCTCAATGATGTCACCCGGGAAGATCTCGATGATTTTCCACTTGATCTAGAGATACTGGACACAGGTAATCAGGATGTGGGTTTGTTCCTATCAAGAGTAAACAGTGAGCTGAAAGAGCGGGTATTCAATGCTGATTTTATTGTACTCAAAGGAATGGCAAATTTTGAGACTCTTAGCAGATCAGTACTCAACACACCATCACTTTATCTCCTGAAGGCAAAGTGTGATCCTGTTGCTGATACCCTGGGAGTCAGCAAGGGAACCTATCTGATCAGAACTGTGGATGCTGACAGATCTTTTATTTGACCAGGTTCAGCATGCGATGCAGTACACCCGCGGTTGCACCCCACAAATTATACTTCTTCCCATTTTGTTTGAGATCATAGAAATGAACACGGTAATTGACATTCATATATGCCCAGTTCTCAATTCTATGGATACCATCTACCATCAGATCACCTAGGGGCACAAACAGGATCTCGACCACCTCTTGTGGTGAGTTGATAAATACTTTTTCAGGGTTGATTTTTGCCAGCACTGGAGTCACTGTATAATGGGTGGTGGAGAAATCATCAAGCTGTCCAATGACCTCTATATCCTCCACAGGTATTCCAATCTCCTCATAAGTCTCC
>DAOUUM010000454.1 GCA_030668165.1 Candidatus Heimdallarchaeota archaeon | reverse complement strand
TTTATGTATATGTTTTTGATCCCAATCTACAATCTGCATTCATTGTTTATGGCATCTGTTATGCTTTGATGATTGGTTTTGCAGTTTTCTTCATTTATGATCCACCAGCAGATTATACTGTTCCAGGCAGAACTTCTGCAATATTAAATATCAGTGAGGAACAAGATGAGGCAATTAGTAACTTTAGCTCAAAAGAGATGCTAAGAACACCCCAATTTTATCTAATCTTCCTCACCTATATGTTTGGTGTAGGCGCAGGATTGATGGTGATTGGTATTGCAAGATCCTGGCCTACTGAGTTCTTACCAGATAATATTGTTCTAATCGCTGCTGCTATCATTTATCCCTTATTCAATGGACTTGGAAGGATAGTATGGGGTATTCTTGCAGAGAAATACAAATGGAGGATCTCTTTGCTGGTGATGAATTCGGTGCAAACAATTTTCTTTGTGTTGATCATATATCTGGTAAAATCCCCTATTGGCTTATTTGTTGGTATTGCAGTTATTGCTTTTAATTACGGTGGTAATTTCTCATTGTTCCCTATGGCAACTCTACAAACATTTGGACCAACAAATATTAGTTCTAATTATGGATGGGTTTACCTATCCTATGGCATTGGTGGAATTATTCTTCCCATGGGAGGTGCTTGGCTCAGAGATGCTAATTTACACAATGTGGCATTCTATATCTCTGCAATAACACTCGGGCTTACTGTAGTAATTGTATATTTTTTCAAACATCCCAGGAAGGTACTCAATAATATTGATCCTTTTTGATTTTTATAGGTCATATCTTGCATTTTACAACTCAAGTTAAACTAAATTGAACTAAAAAGGCTTAATAGCTAAACAATTTAAAGAATTAATATGTATTGATATTCTTGAAGTATAAATCAACAAATCTACCTCCAAGTACGTTCCCACATTTGAGCCTCAATCTTTCAATAAGATCATTCCTCTGTAAGGTGTTCATTTGTGCTGGCACTACAAACTGGTTATTTTCCTTGGAATAAATCAGTGTGTGATCTAGCATTAGCTGAGAAGAGGGAAGTTCTAACATCAGGTTTTTTATGAGATTCTCTAAATCCTTATGAGGACTATCCAGTTTATCTAGAATTTTAAAGAGCTTAGCAATTTTGTATTGTTTTTCAATATCCTTGAATATATCTTTGCTGAGATCCTCGTTGACTAGATCAATAAAATCACCCAGAAAATCGACAGTGTTTGGATTAATTGCAGTATCACGTAATAAATAATTAAGCCTTCTAGCCAGTATCTCAACTTTCAACAACAAAATTAGATCATCAGTTCTGAGCTCATCACTAACTAGCATTAGTATGTTGTAATTGCCATATCGTAAAACCCGAGATCCTAGTTTCTCATTTCCGATGTTTATGGTCTGTAACACAGTACCAAATTCATTTGCCAGATTATGAATCGCAGTAAGTAGCCCACTGAACAGCTGTTCTTGAACACCATCCATCTGAGAAGAACCATCAACTGAATACTCGTACTTGAGTAATCCATCCTGCAATAATCTAACACGTTTCAAATAGAATACCTATATTCAGAGAATATTCATGATAAATAATAGTGATGTTAGATAACTATAGGATTATTAGTTTAATAATTAAAGAATAAGAGGAGATTATGTTTTAGGAGAATTCCAAAATATTGTGATAAAAAAGACTCATTCGTGCATTATTAATCGCTCTGTACTACCAAATAATATATTAACACCAACACGATGTCTATTTTATGGGTGAAAACACCTTCTTCAGAAAATTCTCAGGGTGGATAGGTGTTTTATTTTTAATCTACATAGTTTTCAGAATTCTATTTTACCATACACAATTATTCCCCGTAGATAGCCTGATACAGTTCAAAGATCTGGAACTCATCACAATTCTGTTTCTTACATCACTTGCTCTTATCTGGGTGTCAATTATGTTTGACAGAGGCTCAATTAATCGAAAAGCATTGCTTTATATCGGAGCTGGTTTCTTCTTAAGAGTTTGTGGTTCAATTATTTGGATCTATTATGAAAGGGCCAGAGAGGGAGATACATTCATATCAATCACAGATATTTTTCATCTAATTTCATATATTCCAATATTTTTTGGGATAATCTATAAAATCAGATCAATTGGTTTACCACCCGCAAAATCAAGATTGCTCCTCTCATTCCTCCTGATCCTATCATATTTGTCTGTAAGTGTTCCCATAGTTATGCCCATTATAGTGAATTCTGGGAACCTGTATGAGGTAATACTATCTTTTATCTATCCAGTAATTGATATCATCCTTGCTATCTTCACATTTTATCTTGTGGCTAAATATGCTGGTGGAAGAATGGAGAAGGTCTGGATATTTATATCACTCTCATTTTATTTGGAAGCAATTGCTAATACCGTCCTTGCATATGAGATCTGGGAGGATATTTACGCTACAAGTAGCTGGGCAGATGATTTCCTCATCTGGAGTTATCTACTGGTATTATTCTTTACAGCATTACTCAGAGATACTTTCAAACAATAATACAGTAAGATTGCAATAATATTGGACATTATTTAGAATTCTAAGCAAGACGAATTTGCATTCCTAATAATTGTTATAATTGGGATAGTAATTTTTCTTTTTCAATTTCTGAGAGGAATGATGCATTGATTGCATTGATATTCATATCTTTTAAAGATCCAAGGTCAACTCCCATGCTGTGTACAAGCAAATATTCTTGATTAAGATCTGTTTTGAAGAAACCAGGATCATCGGTATTGAT
>DAOUUM010000369.1 GCA_030668165.1 Candidatus Heimdallarchaeota archaeon | reverse complement strand
TATTTCGCAGTCCTGGTTTATAGTATTATAGATCTCATCTATTTTCCCAGCAAACCCTATACCTTCGAATATATTATATTGGAATCCTCCACCTTTTGGTATCTTATTGGTCATTGCCACTTCCTTCTGGCTCAAGATATTTTTGGCTATGTCTGGATGTTTCTCCTGCTATCAATTGTTGTTCTAAATTTTCTACTCAATCAATACCATCTACTGAAAAACCAGAAGAAGGGTCTGTTGATTCCAGATGATGATCGCACTCCAATTAGGTTAACAGTATTTGATATGGTGAGTGTCCTTCTTTTCTGTTTATTCTTCTATGTGGTAATCATCATACATGGATTGAAGATGAGTAGTAGTCTTTCTGTGCTTGCCGTATCTGTTTTAGTAGTTATTCCCTCCTGCATCTCGATAGTCACTCTACCCAGGGTGATAAACCAACCCCGTTTCAACCAATTATTGTTGGTAGTGTATCAGGCATTATTCATTTATCTTATTGGTTCAAATGTATTATTCAATCCTCCGTGTGATTAATCATCATTAAATCTTCAGAGATCTAAGAATTTTCCGGGTAACCTCCTCTGTGTGGAGATCCACCTGTTCAGAAATTGGGGGTTCAATATCCCTCTTCTCAATCAACAACATGCCTTCCTGCAGTGAAATATTACCCAAGCGGCAAAGATGTTTGAAACCTATTGCACCCTTTTCGTACAGAGAAAGTAGGATATCGAGTTTCCACTCCCTGAAGGTTTCAAGTGTAACATCCCTGTAGATTGTACTCACACTGTGGGAGGTTATATTGCTGTACCATTTGAGGAAATTCAACTCATCATCTGGGATTTTGAAACTTATTTGGGCCATGGTTATGTATAGAAACCACAAATATTAAATTTATCGTTATACAAACTAACTTGATGGAAAAACTGCAGTGTATTTTGGATACTTATTCATGGACAAAATTGCTGAGACTTGAGAAATTAGGCTGGACGAAGCTGATTGAGGATATACTGGTTAATAATTCTATCCTGATGACCCATGAGGTGAAAAAGGAGTTGTTGCACTGGTACCCCCGCATTCAAGATAAACTTGATAGAACAACCCTTCTTCCGGTAATCGATATCGATTATGAAAAATACCTTGAGCAGAATTTTGATCCAGCTGATGCATCGCTTATAGAGTATAACACCCTTGAACAATATCTGGTTGTTACTGAGGATCATCCCATGCTGGCACTTTCAACAGTAGATAAACGAGATTTTATCCAACTGGCAGATTTATTCTACCTTCTTAACCAGATCAACCAATTATCTAACAATGACCTTCACAAGCTGATACGAATGTTGAGAGAGATGAAAAACATAACCCTGAGAAAACAAAAACAGTTGAGGAGATAATCATATTACTTCTAATTAATCATGACCTGAATTTTGAGAGAATTTGTGATTTATTAACAATAATCAGAATTATTACCATGAGAAGAAAACGATAGGATAATTGTTTTCAGCACAGTCATTGAATAATTTTGATGTTTTAACCTCAATAAGTGATCAATAAGAAAATCCCACCATCTTCAACCACTCAGATACAAAATTACTCATGAATAATTTTGTATATACAATATATGTTTAAGTTGACATTTTATCAGTTTCAAGCAGGTCTCTATAGATTCTTATACTTATTTCTACATATATTATTACATGCAACTAACGATTCAGAACCATCTGAGGCCCAATGTCTCAGATTATTATTTGTACCGCAGAGTTGCCCACAAATGCAAGAATTTGTATAACCGGGCGTTATACATCATCAAACAGCATTATCAACAAACAGGAAAATTTTTGAATTTCAATGATCTCTTCCATCAGATCAAGGGAGAGCAGTGCTATCTGGAATTATCCTCGGATACTGCACAACAACTCTTGAGAAGGTTGAACTCAAATTATCTGAGTTTCTTCAATGCAAATAAAAAACAGGTTAAAAGTGCAAGACCTCCCAGATATCTACCAAAGAATGGATTTGTGACTTTTGAGTTCATTCCCAGACAGATAAAGGTGGAATTTAAGGAGACCAGATTGAGCCTGGGAAAAAGGGGAGAGAAATCAATGGGTCAGAGATTTGTGTATATTCCCCATTTCAATCTACCAGGTAAATTAAAAATTATAAGAATCATTCCCAGATTGGATGCAGAATATTTTGAGGTTGATTATGTTTATGAGTTTGAAGCACAACCAGCTAATCATTCAAGAAAAAATTTACTCGCAATAGATCCTGGTCTGGATAATTTTGTAGGTTTAGTAAGCAGCAACGAGACTGCCCTCATCATCGAGGGACGAGGTATAAAATCTTATAATCGTTACTACAACAAGAAACTTGCAGATATTCAGAGAAGGATTGATAAGAACAGATCCAGAAAATTATTGAGGAGTAAAAAGAGATTGATCAGGAAAAGAAATGCAGTTATAGATAATTTCATGTATCAGGCAGTTAATTATGTGCTGGAAATTTGTAAGAATGAGAGGATTGATTGTTTGATTGTGGGTGACTGGGGAGATATGAAACGTGGATTACCCATGTTGAAGAAAACCAGCCAACTATTCCAGCAGATACCATACAAAAAATTCAAAAACCGATTGAAAAGCAAGTGTGAACTACTGGGAATTGAGTATATAGATCAGGATGAGAGTTACACCTCAAGAACCTGTAGTGGTTGTGGTCTGGTGAGAAAAGCCAACCGGGTACACCGTGGCCTGTACAGGTGTAGATCCTGTCGATTGCAGCTCAATGCAGATATCAACGCGGCAATAAATATAATGAGAAAAGTAGCTCCAAAGAGTCTGACTCAATGGAGTAGTGGTGAAATCATCTCACCAGAACGTGTAAAAGTGGCAGAATTTGTTACTTCATAGGGTTTAAAAGAAATGTACATACATTTTAGATGATGAATATATTTAGATCTGTTCTTGTTTGATAATATTTTTCTATGGAGGAGAAATGGCTACATTGCATGAAGTACTCTCATCAACTTTCCAATGTCAAGGGATCTGCCACCGCAAAAATGTTTGCAGAGGCCAAAAAACTAGAGAATACTGGTAAAAGGGTGTTGCATCTAGAAATTGGTCAACCTGATTACCAACCACCACAGATTGTACTAGAATCCACTGCACGATTCATTAATGAGGGTTACACCCAGTACACATTATCCAGGGGGATATTTGAACTGAGAGATGAGGTTGCAAAATATTACAATACTCTCTACAATTCCAATTTGGATGCTAACTCAGAGGTAATTATAGCTGCGGGAGCTAAACTAGGAATCTATGCCACCATGTGGAGTGTGGTTAATCCAGGAACAAACGTTGTGATTCTCAACCCGGCATGGGTCAGCTATGGTGACATAGTCAGATCACTGGGAGGAATTGCCAGATACATCCCGGTGGATGAGAATTTCAACTATGATGAGGATAGACTAAGGGAGCTGATTGATGATAATACAGTTGCCATCGTTGTAAATTCACCATCAAATCCCACTGGTGCCATAATGAGTAGAGGTGGTCTGGAATTACTGTACTCTATTGCCTGTGAGCATGATATAATATTGCTATCTGATGAGAT
>DAOUUM010000364.1 GCA_030668165.1 Candidatus Heimdallarchaeota archaeon | reverse complement strand
GTTTGATATTCATGGAACAACAAAACATAGATTAAGCAAATACAATTTTCGTACTTTGGATGCTATGAGTGCATTCTCTCTTTTCACACTTTATATTACCATTCCATTTGGAGTCTTTTCAAGTCTTTTACTAGCAAATATTTGGATATTAGTTATACTTATTTTGGCAAATCCAATATTTTGGTACAGTTTAGGCTTACCAAGAGAGATACGCAAGTTTAAATTCAAGGGTAATGGAAAATTGAGAATGCTCATGAATCGAGATTTTAAGGATGATGCCTACGTGACTGGGTTTCTTACCTATAACGATGGTCATCTGACGGAGTTATTGTTAATTGAAAAACAGCTAAAGCATTTGCCTGATAGTATAGGCGATCTAACACATTTGACCAGTTTGACTTTAAATTATAATCAATTGACCCAGATCCCAGAGAGTATAGGTAATTTGGTAAATCTAAAGGATTTAAGGTTTTATGAAGATCAGTTGACTCAAATACCCGATAGTATTGGCAATCTGAAGAATTTGGTAAGGTTGGTTTTAGAAGATAATCAAATAACCAAACTACCTGAGAGTGTTAGTAATCTAAAAAATTTGACTACCTTACTGCTGGGATACAATCAACTTACCTCTTTACCTGAGAATATTGGTAATTTAGTTAATCTGATTGCATTTAGTTTGGCAGGAAATCAATTTACCCAAATACCTGATAGTATTGGCAATTTTGTTAATATTACAGACTTGAATCTGGGAAATAATCAACTCAGCTATTTGCCAGGTAGCATTGGTAATCTGGTTAAATTAAGATGGTTGTTTTTACAAATCAATAAATTAACCCAACTACCATCGAATATTGACGAACTGGTTGTACTAAGATGGCTATATTTACAAAAAAACAAATTAACCAAGTTACCTGATAGTATTTGTAATCTTGTTAATCTCACCAAACTAGTTTTAGATGAGAACGATTTATCTGAGTTACCCGAAAATATAGGTAATCTTGTAAAAATCAAAGAACTGGGACTAGATGATAACAAATTAACCCAACTCCCCGAGAGCATAGGTAATTTAACAAATCTTAAAAAGTTGAGATTAGATAATAATCAACTATCTAAGCTCCCTGAGAGTATTGTCAATCTAGTTAAATTAAAAGAGTTGAATTTAGAGAATAATCCCATTGAATTATCATATAATGTAAAAGAATTTTTGAAAAAATTGCGTTTCAACCCATGTAATATAACTGGCATTAATTTAGACTAAATCATTATTTCAAATGTTCTATTGTTCTAACAAATAATGTGAATTATGATATTAGAGCCATATTATTTAGATCTAATTACGAGTCCACGACTTTTCCTAGCCTTGGTTTTCATAACAAATTCATCTTTGGTAAATTGATCTCATCTTACTGATTCTGTAGTATTTGATCTCCAATCTTCATAAATATTCATCTTGTAAATTATTTCTTAATCTGAAATTAAAGGATTCAAACCTTAATCAGATCTTATTCCTTGAATCTTATTTACTTATTTAGTTTCTTTTAACCTGATCATCTTTTTACTTATCACTATGAGATCCTTATTTACAAGTTTGTCGAGCAAATTATCCAGTCTTGAGGCATAGCTATCTGCCAATCGATTTATTCCAAACAGATTAAGTACCCTGAGTAATAGATCCTCCTTCTTCGAACTGATGCTCTGTTTGATTAACAGGGTGATGGCAAAGGTTAGCTCCTGATCATGGATATGAATAAATTTACGGGGATCATCTTTGGGATTGAGGCAGATTCTTAATTGATTCTGGGGGAAGACACCATAAAATTCAGAGATCAGTACCTGATTAATTTTGTCCTTCACCATTTTACTTGGTTTGGAGATATTGTAATAATCAAATACTCTCTTTCTCATTATCTCCTTGTGAATTGGGCCCTCTGATCTTATTATCTCAGATATGAGCTGGTTCAACTTGTTATTATCTGCCAGCATCTCTTTTTCATTTGAAATATCTTTGAGATCAAATATCTCGTATTCATTGATACCATCTATCAACAATAGCTGTCGTCTGAAATCAGGAGATTCTCTCTCCTTCTTGCTGAGATGTTTTTTTATGGGATCATGATCATAGTTGATAATCCAGTCTTTGATATCATCAGTAACCTCCTTATCAACTGGTTCCTGTCTTCGCTTCTCAATTATCTGGTTAATTTCCTGCTTGATTCTGTTAATCTCATTCTCTGGGTCTTTGAACCAGTTCATGGTCCAGATATGATAGATACTCCACCCGAGTCCTGCAAGTACCTGATGTCTTATCCTCTCCCTATCTCTTGATTTACTTGTCTTACGATATGATCCTCCATCCGTCTCAATTGCCAAAATGAATTTCTCGGGAAATTCAGGATCAACAACTGCAAGATCTATACGATATCCTCCCTTACCCCAGAATTTGATCGTATCAATACCCTCCTTCTCTAGCTTGTCTGCTATACTATCAACCAGATTGTCCTTTATTTTCATCTGTGCCAGGGTGGAACTTGTTTCCAGGGTACTCTCAGTTCTTGCATAGATAAGATAATCAAAAAGTAATCTTAGTCCCTTGCTCTTTGAACTGCTGAGATTAACCTCCCCGGGATTAAATGAGCAGAATATTTTGATATGATATCTTGCCCTGGTAATGGCCACATTGAGTCTTCGATGTCCATCCTCCTTGTTGATAGGTCCAAAATTCAGACCCATCTTCCCTGCCTTGGTTGGACCGTAACCAATACTGAAAAATATGAAATCTCTCTCATCCCCCTGTACATTCTCAAGGTTTTTGATGAATAGATCCTCATTATTTATTCCCTGAGTTATTGACTCGAGTAGTGGGTTTTGCTGGTATAGTCTCTCAATAGCGTTACTTATCGCATCTGCCTGGGCCTCGCTAAAGGCAACAATACCAAGAGAGTACTGTTTCTCCTGATTGGCATACTCTAGAAAATGGTTGACTACTGCCTCCGCAATGGTCTCTGCCTCAATTATATTCTTTCTTGATTTTCCAGCATCATACACACCATCAACCTTGATAAATTCAATTGCAGGTAGTAATCCCACATCCTTGGCATCCACCTGTGGATCTTTGAGTACATCCGGGAATGTATTCAGATTATCATCGTAAAAGTGTGTATTTGAAAAGGCAATCAAACCCTCTTTTCTTGATCTGTAGTGCCAGTTCAGATTTATCTCAGGTAATCCTATACCAATAACCTCGTCCAGTATACTCTCTAATTGGTATACCTCATCAGTTTCATCATCATCAATCACTGTACCCACAAAAAATCTGGTTGGTGGCATCTGTTTTTCATCACCCACCACAATCAATTGTTTTCCTCTGAAAATCGAACCAATCGCATCTTCAGGTAGTACCTGAGAAGCCTCATCGAATATCACAACATCAAAGAATTCAGAAAATTCCACTCCTGGCAGGTAGTTGGCCACAGATAATGGCGACATCATAAATACAGGTTTGACAAGGGTTAGAAGATTTTTGGTATCTGAAAATATGGTTCTCAATGGTTTGATATTGCGTTTTTTAAGCATCTCCTGTTTCAAAATGCTGAGTTCAGAACTCTGGATTGTACTTGCCAGCACAGAACCAGCCATCTCTTTCTTACTTGCAAATAATT
>DAOUUM010000286.1 GCA_030668165.1 Candidatus Heimdallarchaeota archaeon | reverse complement strand
CATCCTATCTGATGATACTCTTGCAGCAAACGCAAATTACTACCAGAGTATTGAAGGTATGGCTAATATGACTGCAGCCAAGGGTATAGCCATGTTCCTGTCCAAACCAGCCTTTCTTGATGCAGATGCAACTCTACTAGACAATCTGGGCGGAGTAGTTCCAGATGCAACTAAACATGATACATTTGTAGATGTGGAACCAATAACTGGTCTATCCATGAATGTCAGAAAGAGATTGCAAGTCAGTCTGCAAGTAGGTACACAGGATTACTACAGTGCAGGTGTTGTTGAGAACATTATCCCACTAGTGTGGATTGAAGAAGGTGCCACTGTATCAGCTGATCTGGCCGAATCTTTCAAGGATGCAATATATGCAGGTCTTGATTTGAAGTCATATATACAGATTGGAGGTCCAGTAGCTGGACTTGCCATGTTTGCAGGTGTAGCTATTCTCTTAAAGAAAAAATAGTGTAATATAAATAATTGAAATAATAAACAATATACTTAACTAAATTAATAAATTAAATATTCATAATAGCATTTTAATTTCTCCAATAATCTCAAATTAGATTTTTAGAAGAACATGATGTAGAATAATCATTTTTTACTAAAATAATTATCCATCCGATCAAATGCATCATTAATCATTTCTGATGGGACACAGAATGATAATCGCAGATGACTCTCTCCAGATGGTCCAAAAGCAATTCCAGGAGTTGTTGATACCTGAATATTATGAAGTAATTTCTTGCAAAATACCATTGAGTCTTGCCCATCATCTGTTAAGATCCTAGGAAACATCAGATAGGACCCTCTTGGCTTTTGATAATCAAAAACAGCTGAGAGCTCATCCAATCTATCACACATAAGGTTCCTTGCCTCAAGATAGATTTTATTAAATTTCGTAATACAATCCTGTGATCCTCTGAGTGCAGCTAATGCTGCATACTGCGAAATAACAGGGGGACAAATTGTCAATGGAATATGGGCTTTTGTTATCTGAGGTATTAGATCCTCATGGGCATGCAAATAACCAATTCTCCATCCGGTCATGGCATAATTCTTGGTAAAAGTGAAACAACTGATTGTACGTGGCTTCATCTCATCAATAGAGGCGATACTAAAATGTTTGTAATCATCAAAGATAAAGGATTCATATGCCTCATCAGTTATTACTACCAAATTATTCTCAAGTGCAATATCGGCCAGTTGTCTAAGTTGTTTCTCACTAAATACTGCGCCTGTGGGATTGGCAGGTGAACAATACAGGATTGCCTTGGTTTTTGGTGTGATTGCATCTCTAATAGCATCAATATCCAGGCTAAATCCCTCATTTTCAAGAGTTGGGACTAAAACAGGGATACCAGATGCCAATAAAACCTGTCGAATATGTGTTGAGTAGGTCGGATCCGGTAAAATAACCTCATCTCCCGGATCAATGGTTGCAAATATAGCAGCTGCCAATCCTTCAATAGCTCCGGTTGTACTAATTATCTCATGAGGAGAAGCATTGATCTTATTAAATGATTCTAATTTATCACAAATTGCCTCACGCAATTCCAGTATTCCTGAGCTCGTTGAATAACCATCTGCTAAGCCCTTATTTATTGCGTCAACTGCTGCAGTTTTTATAAATTCAGGAGTTCCTGATGATGGTTTTGCCCAGGATAGGAATGCCACATCACTATATTTTTTTGAAAGACTCGTCATTTCATGTATAGCTGATTTTTCCATTTCGAGGACCCGTTTTGCCATTTTAGTTTTGTAATTCATCTACATATACCTTTTAATCGTTATAATTGTAATATTAGTCAATACTGAATCTTACAATTCAGAATTTTCAATTATTAAACGTTGTATTACTTTACAAGCAAATAAATTTCATTAATAATTTTACCAAAGAACTATAGCAAATTGATAAAAATTACTATAAAGATATGATCATTTTCCCGTACGTAGATAATATGTGAAATTACACGTTGTTTCCATCAAATCCCGATTTTCAACTGGTGCTTTTTTGAGTGCAACTATGAAAGAAGCCATAATTTTGGATAAAGATCATTGTAGCAATCCTCCCAGATATTGGTGATATGCCATATTAAAAAAACAAGGCAAATTATTTGTATCTGAAACAGGATTACTGGTTCTTAGAAGATTTCAATTTTTCAAGAAATCTTTCCTCATTCACAATAAATCTTTCATGGATACCTTTTCCAATCAGTCGATCTCCGTGCAGAACCTCCACCTCAAAAGTAATTTTCCTATTTTCCACTTTTGAAACTGTTGATTTGGCGACAACTTTGTTACCCTCAAAAACAGCAGCTATATGTTGAATATTGACCACAGTACCAACAGAGGTATAACCTTGAGGAATATTCTCATGAACTAATCTTCCCGATGCAATCTCCATGTACATGATCATAGACGGGGTTGATAGTACAGAAATACTTCCTGAGCCGATATGGATTGCAGTTTGCTCTCGGGTAACTGTAAATCCGATTTCCTTTGTCATACCATTCTGAATTGAGATTTCATTCATTATCTGATATAAAAATTCTCAATTTTTTAGTTTTTCTCTAAGTCTTCTTGCTTGCCACTCTTTTTACAATTCCAATTTAGCTCTAACCACTCAACATTTTTTTATATATTGTTATATTGATACTACTATTTTCTATGCCACTAATTCTTAGATAGATATTCCAGGGTTTTATTCACTCCAGTCTTCAGATCAACTGTGGGCTTGAAACCAAATTTCTTTGCCTTCTCAATACTAAAGACATAGGCATTGCTGTCCATGCCCTTGACTAATTCCCTGCTGAATGCAATATCTCTTTTGAATAATCTACTCAGTCCCTCAAAAAGTAATGCAAGAGGATAGATAATTATACCTGGAATTTTCACTATCATGGTATCCGTGCCCAGTTGGTTCCTGATCTCATCCAGCAGGTCCATCATAATGTAGGAAGTTTCATCTGAGATGAAGAAGATCTCATGACCCTTCTCTACTGCCTCGGTACAGCTAATAATTCCATCCACAACATTATCAATATAGGCGAAGTTGACCATATTCTTTCCCTTACCAATTATGGCAAAAATTTTCCTCTTGCAGCCGTTGAAAACCATGGTTGCACCTGATTTGGGGTTCATTTGTGGACCGAAAATATTTGGTGGGCGAAGGATGATCACTGGTAACCACTCTGGGGCTCTCTTCATTATTAAGTTCTCTGCTAATAATTTGCTCCTGCTATAGTAGGCTATGGGTTTTCCCTCCATATCCTCTGTGATCGGATTTGCTAGGGAACCAATGGGTCCTGCTGCTCCCATGGAGGAGGCAAAGATGAACTTCTTCACTTTCTTCTCAATTGCTTTCTCTAATATCAGTTCTGTGGCATCAACATTTATTCTCTGATAGATTTTCTTACTTGCCTGTGTTGCTCCCAGGATAGCTGCTATATGATATATTTCAGTCTCTCCATGCAATACTTCATCCAATATTTTGGCCAATTCTGAAAAATTGTCTAGATCACCCATGACGATTTCAACATTAGCCAATTCAGGATCCAATTTCTTGGGATCTCTCACAAGTGCAGTTATAGTATAATCCTTCCTCATCAGTTCCCTAGCAACAGCAGCACCCAAAAATCCGGTGATTCCAGTAATGAAGGCATGTTTCATCTCAAATATCCCTCTTCAATTCCCCAGTTGACTGTATAATCGATCGTGTCCTGTATATTATAGATCGGTTCCCAACCCAGTTTCTCCTTGGCCTTTTCATTACTAAAAAATCTTTTATCAAATGCCTTGCTAGTCCCCTCCATACTTAGTTGTGATCTCCTAGGCATTATAAATTCTAAAAGGTAGATTAAGGGATTAATAATAGAACCAACAAAACTAGGAATCTCCAAAACGCTGATTTTCTTCTTGTTATGAGTGGCAATCTCCTTGAATAGTTGTTTGATATACATATTATTGGAGGTCAGTAGGTATCTCTCCTTGTTCTCACCCTTCTCCTCGATGGCGACAAGCCCTTTTACCACGTCTCGTACATCAGCAAATGGAGTACCACCCCGTGGTGACAACATAAATCTCATTTTTCTTCCGATTTTAAATAGTGGTAAGGATTTGAGATCCCCTGCACCGAGCATAATCGCAGGCAACCCTGCTGATACCCTCAATCCTTCCTTTTCTGAGATCATTACTGCATCCTCTCCTCTTTTCTTGGAATAACCGTACTGATTTTTTTTCTCCTTTTCCCAGTTTGTCGAAAATTTTTCTGTTGTCAGAGGTAGATCCTTGTTCTGATATCCTGTTGCACCAATAGAGCTCACGTGAACTAGAGTATTAACATTATACTTTTCGCATGCAGCTAGTACATTGGCACAACCTTGGACATTGACCTTATCAAGGATTTCATAATTTCTCCTTCCATATTTCATTATAGCTGCCAGGTGATAGACGATATCTATTGTCTCAAAGTGTGGGTGCAACGATTCAAAGTCTGTCACATCTACGTTAAGAATTGTTTTTACAAAATCAGACTCAAAATCCTTTGGAAATAGTTTTTTATTTT
>DAOUUM010000484.1 GCA_030668165.1 Candidatus Heimdallarchaeota archaeon | reverse complement strand
GCTTCTCTGGTTGAATTATAACCATAAGAGAGAGCTCAAAACTATCAGATCTGAATTAAAAGGTCTAAAAGACATGTTACAGGATGATTTTGTAAGCAAAATATTGAAAAATAAAGATAAGAGGATCAAAACTGGAAAGGGAATGGAATCTAATATTTTGAAATCTGTTTTATTTCAGAAGGGATTGGAAAATGCAGGAAATATTGCTGAGATGAAGAGAAAAAAACTTGAAAAAGAGGAAAGCTAATTCTTAATGCCTTGGAAATTTATTTAAATTAAGAACAAGAGGTTGAGTAATTCCCACAAAGGTTATAACTTATTTTTAGAATGATGTTTTATGGATCTAATGCAAATAGTTCTGTTACTTATTACTGTTTTACTTCTTGCCCTGTTTCTCTTTGTTGGGGACAAACTGGTAGGTAATAAAAATGTTCACCTCACTTCTGGATACTACATCAATGCTCTGATCACAGCTGCTCTGATCATTGTGGTGATTATTGGAGCTGGGATTGTTGTGGGACTCGTAGATTTCTTTGGTATTGGGCAAATTCTCCCAATTCTCGCTTTTATCTTGGCAACTTTTGTTACCAAGATGTTCCTGGTCAAGGGAAATTATGAAAGAGCAATGTGGGTTACACTCATAGCCTGGTTACTGGTTTATGTTGTTGAATACGTAGCCGGATTATTTGACATGCAGTTAATTCAATTCATATAAGCCGGTATTCAATAATAATTACTCTGAATAACATGTATAATATTATGTAATGCTTTCCTAGTATTATTATCCTCAATTCTTCAGTTCACTGTTTATCATGATTTTAGGATTACGAATGGATAATGGATGAAATAGTGGTATTAAGAAGGATTTATATAAAATATTAGGCTAGATTACTAGTAATGAAGATGAAGGTTGCACTGGTGGTATTATTTTTACTACTAGGTGTTGGAATGCAAAGCCCAGCAGCAATGTCAGTCGATACTGTGGGATCCACCATGGGTGATGATGTATTTATCCGTGGACAAGATGATGATTCTGATGGTTTGATTGATGTTTTGTTTGTTGGAGCTGAATTTGATATTCAAGAAAAAGTTAATCTTGATATCTATGTCTATTTCTATGAGAATGGAACGTTCTCCAGGATATATGATGCCTCTAGGTATATTTTTATTGACCAGATGGGTCTGCAAAATATTTCTATTGATATAGACGGATCAGAACTTTATGGTCTTAATTTCACTGGTGATATTGAGATTGAGGTAGAGTCTCAAATAACTACTGAAGATGGTACTTCGAGCATTTGGTACACTACAGATCGATTGGAATACTACTTTGATTATTTGAGTTTCGAATTACCCCCAATTATTCTTAACTCTCATTCTATATTCTTTGAGGATATCTATGATTATACCATATTCTCGACTGGTACTGATGGGTTGTATGATATCATAGGAATTCAATTGAATTTTTCAATCGATATTCTTGGTTATCTCAATGTATGGGGTAATGTATGGTCAAATACCTCATATAATGGTAATGATTACTATGCTCACGGAAATAATTATGATAGTCAAATTACTAGTCGAGGTATAAACCTAATTAATGTGTATTTTCCGACCGGTGATCTATTCAACATGAGTGATCTTGTGGGTCTGAGATTTGATTTTAGTTACGAGATTTACAACTATGATATTAATGGAAATTGGAACACGCAATACTATAATTATGTTAATTTTTATGAGAATGTAAATGGAACGACCTTCGCATCTCCTATCTTCGAGATAATAGGTACTCCAACATTTACTATGGTGGATTCTGATAGCAATGGACTTTATGACCAGATCGATGTTAATTTTGATATTGTGAACTATATTGATTTACATATTAGTATGTGGCTCGATATTGCATATGATGATCCTGTGGAGGGTAACACGTATATTTCAAGTACATATGTTGATTTTGATATAGCAGCAGGATCTGCTGGAATGTCCATCTCATTCACTTCTGTATTCATCGGTCAGTATGATTTCACAGATAGTCTCTATATTAATTATGGTGGTGATGTTTGGTATTATAATGATTTAATTGATTTATACTTCTATGAACATGGTATACCATTTGATGTTGATGCCAAGCAATTTGATATTCCTCCAGTATTCTTCGATTTTGATAGTATCATTGTAGAAGGAAGAAATAATCCATCATCGCAGGATGCAACTTCATTTGATTATCTGTACATGAGTGTTACCCTAGTAGTTACCGAGAATGCATGGGTAGATATATGGTTCGACATAAATTTACCTGATGGCTATTGGTACAATACTTATTACTATCAAGATTATAATGTAGGGAATTATACCATTGAATTTATTGTCGATGGAGCTGATCTCTACAATACACATGTCTCCGGAGATGCTTGGGTGTATCTAGGAGGTCATACTTATTCAGATACATTTGATTATAATATGGGCAATGATCACTCCTCATACAGTTTCAGTTCTACCGATTATAATCCCGATGGTAAG
>DAOUUM010000430.1 GCA_030668165.1 Candidatus Heimdallarchaeota archaeon | reverse complement strand
TTGAATCTTTTAATAGTGCTGAGAATACAATATTTGTATCTATTACAAGTTTCATTTTAATAAATCCTTTATTGCATCAATTTTTTATAGGCACTTTCCTTAACTAACTCACTTATTTCTTCAGCATCCAATTCTGTGAATTCACTGTTTTTAAATAACTCATCAAATATTTCCAATTTTTTAACATAATCTTCAATTGCCATTTTGGCAATTTCCTTCCAATTTATCTCAGGATGATTCTTTAGAATAGATGATAGTTCTTCAGAGATTTTAATTGAAAGAGTTTCCATACATAATATATTGTCCTATTCCTTAAAATACTTTTCCAATCTTGAAATATTTTAATTTGAAAATTTATTAAGATTAGATAAAATCTGATTTATTATCGCGATCAATATAATATCTGATACTCTATATCACTCATAATTGAATAAAATTAGAATTAAATATTAAATATACATGAAAACAATGGATGATAATGTACTAATTAACGATATAATGTTGAGCGAAAAATATTGAAAGCAATTCTAGGCTAATCAAATTACTTTAAAAACAGTAGGAAATTATCTTCTCATGTCAAATCTGACTGGATTTAGAGAATTTCTTGAGAAAAATAATCTGGAGGAGGATATCATCGAGCAAGCAATCTTAATTGTTAGGGATCTCTTAAAGTTCCTGAATATTGAATCAAAAAATTCACCAACAGTTGATGATATATCCAATTTCTCCAAATATCTAATTGAGAATGATAGGAACAGATATGATAATTATATCCATCTCTATCGTTATGGATTATTTTCAAAAAATGATAATCTAGTAATTGGTATTCTTGAGCTGATAGATGGTAGAGAGATGCTACCAAATTTTTCAAAGAGATTGATAGAGGAATACAGCCAGGAATTCAGGGATACGATATTTGGAGATTATCAACTACCCCCTTCTGGTACCAATCTCAAGGAACACAACAAATGTGCTATACAACTATTTGAGAGATACCTGAAAGCAGTTTCAAAAGCAGAAGCTGATAAATTCTTTGTCAAGGGATTACGCGATAAGTACACACAAAGCTATGTCAATCCCAAGGAGATGTTTAATAAATCAAGTAATCTGGATGAATTCCTGGATTGGTACAGAGACAATTTTGTTAACAACATAAAGAAGCACAGGGATGACTCAACCCTGTTTTATATTCAAGAGGTTGATGATAAATTTGTTGAGTATGCTAGTACCGTTACGGAAACGGGAAGGCGAGATGGTAATGTGATCAATATAACGAAAATACCATATCTGACCAAGGAATACCTTGAGGCTGATACTCAAAATATGAAAAATTACTACTGCTGTCATAATCCGTTGTTCAGAGAGGCACTTATTGATGGAGAACACGGATTAGATCCAGTTCTATGCAATATCAGTGCTGGATACTATAAGAATTTCTGGGAGGCAATTTTTGAGTGCTCAGTCAAGGTTTGTGTCAAAGAATCCGTCATCATGGGGCATGAGAACTGTAAATTTGTTGTTCACATCCCAGATGTGATCAAACTAGATTGATTATTTTTGTTTCTTATATAATATTTGATTGTTAATTCATATCTACTCTAGTTGGGGATGGATATTTGATGATATCCAGAATGAAGCCATATTCACCATAATATTAACCAGATCCTCGAATTTTACTGGTTTGACAAGGTATGAATTGACACCAAGGTCATATGCACTATTGATGTCCGATGTATCTTTTGACGAGGTTAGCACAATTATGGGGATCCTTTTGATTAATGGTTGCTTCTTTACGTATTCTATTACATCCAATCCTGATACTTTTGGCATCTTGAGATCAAGTATGATCAAAATGGGTAAGGGATGTTTACTTCTATCTGAATAATCCTTCTCTCCTGACAGATATTGTATGGCTTTTTCTCCATCACCTAGTACAAAAACTGAATTTAGAATATTTGCCTTTTTAACCGCTCTTCTGATCAAAATCTGGTCATTCGGATCATCTTCAATCAGAAGAATTGAAAATTTCTCAGAATTCAGATGATGAGACATTAAATTATTAAATATAACAAAATGTATAAACTTAACCCTTAACCAATGGGTAAAAATGTTATTTAAATATTAAAATAATACATTATTCAAAACATACTTTTGTAGATAGACAATAATTTAATCGTAGCCGATCTAACTCTTAATTTAGGTATTGATTTTAACTTTACTTCAACAAGCGATTCAAATTTTTAAATATTGTATAAGTTACATTTCTATAATATATTGAGAATAATCTTATTAGAAGGTAACTTATAAACTCAACTGATCTAATTGAGAATAAGTCGGGTTCTAATAATTGCACTTGTTGCATCATCAATAATACCTGTAATTGGAATATCACTGACTTTGAATCAAAATATAACCGATTCAACTAAGGAAAGCGCTGAGAACCATCTTGTTTCCGTGGCAAGCATTCAGAAAGCCAGAATTATTGAAATTATTGATGATTATTCTGATAGAATTAATAGTATTAATGCACTGGTTAATTATGAGGAACTATTATCACAATACTTGTTAAATGCTACGGATACACTGAAAAATGAAATTCAGGATGAATTTATCAGAATTAGGAATACAGTAACCAATTACAATGAATTTCTGATTATAGATCTTAATGGATCCTTGATCTTATCAACTGAAATTTCACCATATACAATCTCATTTGAAGAAAATCCATTTTTTCAAAAAGGGAAATCAGAGGTTATCCTTGGTGATATTATTAAAATTAATGATGTTTTGATTTTGCGTAATTATAGTCCAGTATATTTCAATGGTTCAATTATTGCTGTTATTGCAATTGAGGAATACACTCAGGAATTATGGGATGTAACAAATGATTATTCCGGACTAGGCGATACTGGAGAGACAATTCTCGCAAGGAGAACCAGTGGAGGAGATGCCCTGTTTATTACCAATACCAGATTCTATCAGAATGCATCACTTCAGGTAACAATACCAAGTGG
>DAOUUM010000460.1 GCA_030668165.1 Candidatus Heimdallarchaeota archaeon | reverse complement strand
CAGAGAGTGTCACATCTCTAATGGCAAATGAGAATTTATTATCTAGGCCGGTGATAAGGTGAATGTCATCCTCAAGAGGAGTATTCTCAATAGTTTTCGTCGATGATAATGTCTCCACCTGTCCATTGGAATTAATAAATGAAATGGTTGTTTCGACTTTGTTATTTCTTACTGGCTTGGATTCAAGTAGGATATGATCAAGAATATTATTTATTTCTTCTTCACCGCTGTCCTCAGAAATCTCAAGAGTACGTTTAGTTCCCTTGATCTTATGATCTTTGCTCTCAGAGACGAAATGTTTCACATCTTCATCTACCAGAGTCTCAGCTTCTCCCATGGCGATTGGTGGTTCTTCTTCATAATCTCCACGAACAACCTCCAACATCTCAGCATACTGGGTCTGAACTCCCAACTCTACTAGATATGTGACCAGCCATCTGGCGAGTCTAGTATCCTGCACAGGGGCAGTAGATCCCTTGGACCACATATTCTTTAACTTCTCAATAAACTCGATTAAACTAGTAAATTCCTCTTTTGCTGCCTCATGTCTACGTTCAAATAGAATAATTTCGCCTGAAAAATGCTGGGAAATACGATTATCTTCCGTATTCAATAGTATACGATAGACACTTGATCCCCATATCGGATTTGCTTTTAGATGTATTGAGCTGTCGGACATTCAATCACTCGGTTCGATATTTTACAGATGAGTTATTATTAAATAATCCTTACGCCAAGAATCCATATAAAAGTACGAGAATTGAAAAATGCCATTTCAAATTAGTTAATATTTATTACAATTAACTTGATGAAATCAAAAGCGGATTTAATCATTAGTAGCTATTACATTCTTTAGTTTTATAAATTATAAATATAAGAAAAATATTAAGTGAGTGAGCTTTTATCTAACGTAACACTAGTCGAGAAGGAATTCAGCCTTCTAGATAATATTGTGAATTATTTGATTCTAGCAGATCATGAAGGTAAGTATCTCCTCAGCTATAAATTTGGTGATCCCAGGGAATACAATCTCTCTCTTATTGGGGGCTTAGTAGCCACAATAAACGAATTTGCAGGTGATTTTATTCTAGATGTGAGTCGATCAATTAAACTGAAAGAATTGAAGTTGGTATTTCGCAAAACTCCTGAATTTGCATTTATCATCATCTGTGATCCTGAATATCCAGATCAACAGTTTGATAATGTGATCTCGTTTTTTATGGATTCATTCAATCATGCCATGCAGTTCCAAGAATATGGTGAAGGCCCTGATGGGGCATCTGTGTGCTTTCAAATTATCTTGGATCTTATTTCTGAGGAGATTGGTATTGAACTAGACCTTTCTGATAAGATTGGAATATTCCCTTATAAACTAAAAGAGATAGCGGCAGATACTGTGGAGATGCTTTTTGAAAGTCAACAATCTGATGATATTGAAACTGAGAGTCAAGCAATCACTTTTGACACCGGTGAGACCATTGGTGAGATTAAAATTGTACAGGAAGCTGCTGGATCAGAAATATTGGATGCAACCAAGGCATTGCATCAATTTTTATATAAATTCACTGAAAATTTTCCAGATATCAGTTCAATCACACTTATACGGGTGAGTGAGGCTGGAGAGGTGCAGCACATATCCAAGGGTAAACTGGAATTTGCCACAAAGAAAAAGGTTCTTGAGACTGTATACAAGAGTTTTGATATTGTCGCAACCTTAATCGAGCAAACCGATGAACACAGAACCATCGATCTTGAGGGCAGATTTATCTACTTCCAGCAGGTTAGCCTAACATCATTTGTGTACATTATCCTAGAGAGCCTGGATAATATTAATACAATCAAACCACTGGTCAATAATATTTCTGATAATCTGGCAACTCTATTTCCTGATGAGTTTTGATTATTCATCTGGGGAATAATACCTACCTACTATTTCACTAGCTTGTATGTAAATACAGATTAAATACAAATAAAATAGAATAAATAAAGATAATTCAAAAATTTAAATATTCATCGTCTCTACTAGATTTAGTGCGAAAGACATTCCTCAGATATTAGAAAAATTCTTGAATTCTTGATTTCATTATGTATAGAATTGAATGTATCTTCAATGATTGGAATTCTCATTATTGTGTTTATACGAAAAATTAGGTTTTTAGTTGTTTAATTTACTCGATCCAGTAAAAGTGTTGCTAGACCTCCTACAGTTTTTTTCGTTCGTGTGCTCAAATCGACTGAACCATTACATTTCACGTGTTTTTATCAATCATAATTCAATAAATAGGATAAATAGCGCAAAGTATTTATATAATTAGTACTATACTAAAAGTATACAAGTGAAATAGTTGAGTTCGTTCTCTCTATTTTGAAAATACATACAAAGTGATCTAAAATGGTAGTAATAGGTATTGACTTAGGAACGACAAATTCCGCAGTCGCAGTAATGGAATCAGGAGAGGTTAAGGTTATCCCCACCGCTGAAGGTGGCAATCTAATCCCATCCGTTGTAACTTTTAATGATGATGGCACCCGTGCAGTTGGTGTGGTTGCCAAGCGTCAGATAATTTCTCGACCAGATAGGACTGTATCTGAATCAAAAAGAGATATGGGTACTGACAAGAAATTCACCATTGGGGACAAGGTTTATACTCCTCAAGAAATTGCAGCTTTTATTTTACAAAAAGCAAAGGCTGATGCCGAAGCATACCTCGGTCATGAGGTCAAGCAAGCAGTG
>DAOUUM010000149.1 GCA_030668165.1 Candidatus Heimdallarchaeota archaeon | reverse complement strand
GATCTACTTCTTGGAATAAAGAAAATATTATCCTAGATATGACTATGTATAATCCAAGATATGAACATGATTCTGAATTAATATGGACTAATAAAAAAGGATTCAATCCGAATATTGAGAGTTATGTGGATTTGGCTGGTAGATTCGATACAACAGTGAGAATAATCAATAATATTGTCAAGGGGGGAAAATCCATGGATATGGATCTAAACCTAATAATCAACAAGTATTTGGATAGTGTAGATTACGATCGAAAGATATCACAACATATGGTCAATAGGTTTGTTGCGGTTGATAATAAATTTATGAGACTTATTGGTTATTATATTGCAGAAGGGTATGTAATTGGAAATCCATCTAATCGACAGGTTTGCTTTGCATTTTCCAAAGATGAGGTTGATTATCATGATGAAATCATTGAACTAGTACACGAAATATTTGGATATACTGGATCTAAAGTCTTACCGCATAAAGAACGCCATTCAGCAGTAGTTCATGTTTATTCCAATGCAATTGCATCTTTATTTGATCATTATTTTCCATATAAAGCAAAAACCAAAATCCTACCAGAGTTTCTACTAAACCAAGATGAAGATTTGTTAAAATCGCTATTAATTGGTGCTATCAATGGAGATGGATCAATTCGGGAGAAGAGGAGAGTTTCATATAAAACAGCGTCACCTTCATTAGCTTTCCAGTTATCAGAAATCATGATTAGGCTTGGATATATGCCCACTATGACTGTGGAACATCCAAAAATAGAAAATCACAGTGACATATATCGACTCAGTATTTCAGGAAAACAATATGATGTCTTCATGGAGTCAGTTATGGAAAGTCAACTGGAAAAATCAGATGTTGAGTATACTGGTCAACAGTCTTGGCAAGATGATAATTATATCTATCATTCAATAATGGATGTGAAAACAGTTCAGAAGAATACAATGGTGTATAATTTAGAGGTGGAAGAGGACAATACTTATCTTGTAAATAGGTTTTCTGTCCATAACTGTATCACAAGAATAGTTTCAGGGGCTGGAGTGCCACAATTGACCGCAATACAATCCGCAGCCACTGCAGCTCTTGATGAGAAGATCCCATTAATAGCAGATGGAGGTATCAGAACATCCGGTGACATTGCAAAAGCAATTGGAATCGGAGCATCGACTGTTATGCTGGGAAATCTACTTGCAGGAACATCTGAATCCCCTGGCTTCCCAGTGCTGAGGAATGGACGACGTGTCAAGATTATCCGTGGCATGGCATCCCTAGGTGCCTCAATGGGTAGAGATAAACGTTTGAAGGGCACTTTTGGTGATGAAGAGGACCTTATATCAATGGCTCCCGAAGGTGTTGAGGCCGTTGTGCCCTACAGAGGACAGGTAAAAGATGTGTTGAACCAATTGGTCAGTGGATTTAGGAGCGGGATGAGTTATGTGGGTGCAAGAACAATAGATGAGATGTGGAGGAAATCCAATTTTATCAGGATCACATCCGCTGGAAAGAGAGAAAGTCAATCTCACGATGTCGATAAGTTATGATTCATACAAATTAATCATAAATTTGATTGACCAATAAATTCTTGACCAAACATATTAGATGTTAAAAAAATAAATCAATGTTACAACATTATCATTTAATAACGCACTATTAATCGCGAAACTGAATTGGGATTATAATGAAACGTCTTTCATACATAATATTGTTTATACTACTATTACAAGGATTTTCTGCTGTACCTGTTTACAGTCAAGATGAGACGAAAGAATACTACGTTGTTTATGATCAGGGGCATGGTCAATTTTTTGACGAGGATTTAATGTCTACTGCATTGAAATCACTGGAAAACGCCTTTGATAATATTCATATCAATATTATTATCAATAATGATCAGTTTAATCAGACCAATCTTCAAGGTTCTGATCTTGTTATAATCACTAATCCCGGATTAGATGAGGATAATGATCAGATCCGGATTGAGCCTGAAGAGACAGAAGCATTAGATGATTTTATTAACATTGGTGGAAGCGTTTTTTACCTATCCAATCCCTTTACTTTCAATCGTTCAATTTCTGGGCATGCAGATTCTTTGAATGATTTACTGGTCTCTGATTTTGATGGAAAGATAAAAACATCACCCATCGATAATGAGAACGTATCTATTATACTGGATGACTTCAACAATGATGGTAATGCATCACACATCTATTTAGATTCTTCAAATATCAATTTAGATACTCTATATACTGAAACAAACAATCTGACACAATCAGAATTTCTTTACTATGGTGCCTTGGTTGAAACGACTACTGTTTCTTTTGATTTATATGGAAACACATCTGATTTTGCTTATGCAGTAAATCAAGAATTTGAGATTGCAGCAGAAACCTACCAGCACAATCCACTGTGGATGGAAGGTAAGGATTTTGGGGGTGAAAAGGGTAGAGCCATGTTAATAGGCAGTGCAATCATGTTTTCAGATCTTGCTTATGATAATGACACTAACTGGGTTAATCAGGAAAGCAATTTAGAATTATTCCAAAATTTTGTAGCATGGTTGTTGAAGATCACACCCCTTACTGCGCATGATAATATCGTAGATGAGGAATTTGACTGGTTTGCCAGGTACAATATTCTTTTCGCCTTTGGATTTGCATTATTCCTTGCTTTGGTATGGTTTGCATACCTAGTCCTCAGTGGTAAGTTATCAATTTCTCAGGTATTAAATATAAAGACTTCAAAGAAGAAAAAAGTCACCAAAACTAAGAAAACAGGTAAAAATGCTAGTTCTGACAGCAAGAAGGCAGGGACTCAGAAGAAGAGAAGAAAGAGAAATTAGTTCTATTCTGCAATAATTCATATTTTGAGGATATAATACTCTCCCATTTAGCAAGATTTAATTCGACTGCATTCTGAATCCCATTTGATGAGCAACTCCATATTCGATAAGCACACTTTGGGATTAGTACCTACCAATTCTTATATTCTAGGAAGTAAAGATGAAGCAATATTTGTTGATCCAGGGGGAGATGAGGTATCTGTTCTTGTAAAACAGCTAGTGGAAAGGGGTGTCAATATCAAGCATATACTGATCACTCATGGACACTTTGATCATTTGGGATATGCGGATAAGATACTGGATGAGGTGGATGCTAAACTGTATCTGCATGAGGGAGAGAAACCCTATTTTGATGAATTCTTGAATTGGATGCCACAATATGGATTAAAACGTCCTCAAATTCCTGAACCTGATGTGTGGTTAACTGATAATCAGATACTCTCAATCAGTGGTCTTAAAATCAGAGTAATTCATGTACCTGGTCATTCTCCAGGATCTGCAATATTCAATATAGAGGAACCGATGCTAACAGAAAATATGATTACTAATAATCAGAGAATTGCATTGGTAGGTGATCATGTCTTCCAGGGATCAATCGGACGAGTTGACCTGCCTCACAGTAATAAAGAGGATATGATTAATTCTCTAAAGAAATTCATGGATGTGATGGATAAGGATACAATAATATTTACTGGTCATGGACCAGATACATCTGTAAAAATTGAAATGGAGAATAATCCTTACCTATTGGGAATTCAGAAGGGAATAAGTGTACTTTAAACTCCAATCCAATGAGATCTCTGGATAGCTTTCACATTCCTGAGAGTGTATTCCATTTTTGTGCTTAATTTTGGTTCAATACGTTTATCTTTGTAATATCCCAGGAGACCTCTGAAAAATTCCACGGTTGCCAGACCCATCTCATCATACTTGTATCCTCCTTCAAGGACCACACCCACATTATTATTGGTTCCATTCAAATCAAATATTCTCTGACCTATCTCATAATAAGCATCAGTTGAAAGTGATAATTGTCCATAGGGATCATTTTTCAGGCCATCCACTCCCAGTGAGATCAGTATTACATCTGGATTAAATTCAGATACTATTGGAGTTATTACCTCATCAAATGCGATCAGATAATCCTGATCACCTGTTAGGTATGGAAGAGGAAAATTTACCGAACTTCCCATACCCTCACCAAATCCAACCTCATCAGCAAAACCAGTTCCGGGATAACTGATCTGTGGATCTGCATGGAGGCTGGAATACAGCACATTTGGATTGGTTCTGAAAATATCCTGTGTACCATTCCCATGGTGATTATCCACATCTATAATTGCCACTCGTTTGTTATTATTTCTCTGCAATGCCAGGGCGGCAAGAGCCACATTATTAAAAAAACAAAAACCCATCGCACTCTCTGGGGTGGCATGATGACCAGGTGGGCGTAGCATTGAAAACCCACTCTGAGAATTTAACTGCTCAGCCATTTGGATTGCCCCGCCAGCGGATGTTTTAGCTGCATCAAATGTGAACATGTTTGAAGAGGTATCTGGTGCAAATACGTATTTTGCCATACTTGACGTTTTGCTCATCTTATTGAGCAATGCTTCAGAATGTCCAGATAATATTTCTGCATCAGTTGCAGCTCGTGCCTCATGATATTTATAACTTATATCTGATATCTCAAATGCCTCCTTGATCCTCGTCAATCTAGAAGCTGTCTCTAGCTGATCCGGTTCCAATTCATGTAGCATTGAGTTATCATGTTGATATATATGGAGCACATTTTATCAAATATAACTATTTACAAAAGTATGTCCATCTGTATTGGGAAAATTTCATTTACGATCACTCGAAAAAGGTTGAAATGGTGGTTTGTTTGACAATATCCGGGATATCCTCCAGGTCGGTTTCAGTAGATTTTTTCCCGGTTAAATTCTCCTTGATCCGAGTGGCAATATTGGTTGCAATACCTGGTAATTTGGCCAATTCAGCAATACTTGCATTCTCTACCTCCTTTATGGTCTTATATCCGGCTTGGTTAAGAGTTCGAGCTCTCACACGACCTACGCCAGGAATATTTACAAGGGGAAGTAATTCTTCCTTGATACCATATTTTATCCTGTTGAGCAAATTCTTCAGCACTTTTTTATGATTATCCCATTTGAATATCTTTGAAATTTCTAGTGCAGAATGGATCAACCATTCCATTCTACTGACCTGGCCATGTAAATCCCCAGATGAGAGTCCCAAAGATTCATGAATGGTGTCTTCAGAAGCCTCATTTAACCACATATCAACAGCTGTGGCTGCTTTGAGAGAAGCCATGAAAAAATCATAATCAAATTCACTTTGATTCTCCAAATCAATATTCATCCATTGATCCTGGTATTTCTCGGCAATGTCGAACAGTTGATTGTATTCATTTTGTCTCACATTATATCCTCTGATATCTGGAGTGCTAGATAATAACTGAAGGTAGACAATAATTGGGATTTCTGTTTTAGTCTTGGTATTTTCCAAGCCTAGTTTAATCAATCTAGCAGATAGCGGATCCAGATAGAGTTCAGAAACTCTCCTACCAAAGGGAGTTGCTTCAAAGGGTTCATCATTATTTATCATCTTAGCATCGCTAAGTAATTCGAGTACTTTGTGAATATCATCCTCAATCAAGTACATGTTCCCCTCATTTTGAAATCCGTAAAAAGTAGTTGTCATGAGTTCCAGACATGATTCGAAATCATTTACATAATCTGAAGAAATAAAGGCTAAGATATGTGCTCTCATTGCGGGTTCAGATCCCAATTTGGAATATATCTCCTCAGTTTCGCCATGCAGATATTTTTCAAAATACTGGTTCTGCTCCCTCTCATTCTTGGCAATAATTATTGCTTCCCCATAGGGATCAAATCTAGGTCTCCCTGCTCTACCTGCCATCTGCTTATATTCAAGTACTGGTATGGGAGAATTACCAAAGATTGGAGAATATCTGAGAATGCTGCGGATGATCACCCGTCTTCCAGGCAAGTTTAATCCAGCAGATAATGTAGTAGTTGCACTCAATACCTTGATCTTACGAGCTCGAAATGCATCCTCGACAATTTTTCTATGGGGTGAGGACAATCCCGCATGGTGAAACGCAACACCATTCTCAACCATATCTGCTAGTTGAGTCCTTAAATTGGTTTTTTCACCACTGCTTCTAATTGAATTTGCCAATGTTAGGAGTTCTGCTCTATCATTGGTTGTTAATTCCTTACTGATCGTGGAGATAAGCTGTTTTGCCGATGCAACCGCACTTTTTCTGGTGTTGGCAAAGACAAGTGCCTGAGCATCTTCCTTGAGCATTTCAAGTGCAAGGGATTTAAACCCATACTTATCTTTCGGATCACCGCATATTTTAACACTACCATCACCATATTTTAACTTACCACCCATCCAGATTCCCTCCCTCAGTTCAACTGGTCTCCAATCAGAGAGAATTAATTTAGCATCCAACCACTCTGCAATTTCATAAGCATTCTTTATAGTCGCAGACAGAGCAATAATTTGGCAGTTTGGTAAATTCCTACGAACAAGTGATAAAACAACTTCGAGAACTGGCCCTCTGTCTGAATCATTCATCAGGTGAACCTCATCGCTGACGATTACCGATATTTGATTTAACCATGGGACCTCATGCCGGATAAGACTATCAAATTTCTCGTTTGTGGCAATGATAATATCAGAAGAAGCCAACCACTGCCCACGATCCATATCTCCGGTGGATATGGCTACTTTGAGTCCCAATGCCTGTGCAAGTGGTTTGAAATCATTGAACTTTTCTGATGCAAGAGCTCTTAGAGGACCAAGGTAGATTGCCTTGGAACCAGGATTAGTTAACAATGTGGCGAAAATGGATAGGATGGCAATTAGAGTCTTACCAGATGCTGTAGGTACGGCAACAACCTGATTTTCACCATTGAGTAAGCCCTGATTTATGGATTCTTTCTGTGGGGGATATAATTCCACTATTTGCTGCTCGATCAGTGCTTTTTTTAACCTGTCATCAATCGGCAAATCTTGAATTTTCATGAGCTCCACTCTTAATATTTATTATAAAACATCAATAATTTGTCTGTTAATAATAATTGTTGCTTGTAATGCAAATTATTCATATTATTCGCCCATAGTTAATCCATTTTCAACGATACTGTTAATCTCTGAAATATCCTCAGAATAAATTCGGGGGCTCATCCTGGTAATATTTCCCCACGCTTTGGTCTGTGTCAGCGCATCAATAAAATGGATAGCAAATTGATTTGCAGCAT
>DAOUUM010000571.1 GCA_030668165.1 Candidatus Heimdallarchaeota archaeon | reverse complement strand
GAAAGAATTAACAGTTGCGATATCTTTGTCATATTCTTGATTATCTGAAGCACTCGTACTGGTCACTAAGATTAAACAGACAAAAACTATCAGAAATTGTCTCATTGTAATCCATAGTAAATCAATTGTATAAGTATATTGAGAATCTTATAGAATATTGCACTGGTAACCCAAAATACGGGTATTTAGTGCAGCGGAAAATTTAATTATATGAGAAGAGAGAGGAGAATAATCAGGGATTGGAGAAATTTTATTTATTTATGAATTCAATTCATTCTTCAGATCAATTATAATCATTGCAATATAATTAATGGCATTAATTTGACCTGTGTTACCGAATTAATAATTCAAAATAACGAATTCATTCATCTTCATAAAACTAATATAATCCAAATAGGCATAATTCATTTGATGAGGAAAGAACTCAACTTAAAAAATAAATTCATTATGGCACCGGTCAATACCGGGTATGGCGATCCTAACGGTAATGTGACGGATGCTCACGTCAACTGGTACAAAAGATTACATGATCTGGGTGCAATTATTATTGAACCACCATATATCGAAAAGAGAGTAAGAGAGCTACCCACTCAGATAGGTATTGATGATGATAATAAGATATTTGGATTGAGTAAACTAACAGATACAATACATGAGGGAGGTGCAAAGGTTATTGCTCATATTAATCATCCTGGTAGGATGGCCAATCCCAATCTATCCGAAAATATTCATGTCTCTTCGAGTCCCATTGCTTGTCCTTCCAATGGTAAGGTACCAATAGAGTTGAGCAAATCCGATATTCATGAAATTATTAATCTGTATGTTCAGGCAGCTATCAGAGCTGAAAAGGCAAATTTTGATGCTGTTGAGTTGCAATTTGGTCATGGATACCTTATAGCTCAATTCCTATCTCCTAATTTAAACAAGAGAACAGATGAGTATGGAGGATCATTTGGTAATCGCATTAAATTCGGAATGGACTTACTGGATAAGATGTTATCCAGAATTAATATTCCAATAATTATCAGACTTAGTGCCAGTGAGGAGGTCAAAGACGGTTGGACCATGGATGATACTATCAAATTACTGGATTTCGTTGATACCAGGGATGTATTTGCCTATCATGTTGCTATGGGAACTCTGTGCGAATCACCCGAGTGGTATTATCAACATATGCTGGTTGAGAAGGGTAGATCATGGGAATTGGCCAAGGAGATCAGAGAGAGATTTAGCAAGCCGGTTATTGCTGTGGGACAGATAACTACCTTTGATGATGTGAATAAAATACTGGATGGTGAATATGCGGATTACATCGCTCTTGGAAGAACTCTGGTCTCAGATCCTGATTTTGTGAGCAAATATTTAGAGGATAGAGAGGATGATGTGAATCATTGCCTGGGATGCTTGGATGGTTGTCTCTTTAGCATTAAGAAGGGTAAGGGACTTCAATGTGTCGTAAATCCTGAGATCAGAAAGGACTTCATACCTATGAAAATTGCACCCCATTCAAAGAAAATTGCAGTTGTTGGTGCAGGAATTGCAGGTATGAAATCAGCAGTTTTACTCAGGGAGAGAGGGCATGAGGTAACTCTTTATGACAGGGACGGATCTGGAGGACAGTTCAATCT
>DAOUUM010000175.1 GCA_030668165.1 Candidatus Heimdallarchaeota archaeon | reverse complement strand
ATGAATTGGGTATTGATAAACCATTTATCACCGCAGAAATCGATAGTTTTGATATAGATAATGATAGTGGGGAAATAGTAGCTGGCAGATCGACTAATAGAAACTCCATGATCAAGGAATTTGTTATCAAGGGTAAGGAAATTTCTATAGAAAAAAATGTCATTCATACTTTCATGCCAATTGAAAACGATGTCACCTACAATATAATAAGTATTGAGGACTCAATTACAAAAGTGGGATGGATGAGCCTGCCCAATAATCATGCGGGTACTCTGTTTAGAATGCTACCGCTTATTGAAGAGACCACTATGAACATCATGAGAATATCTCCAGAACTATCTCATTATGAGATATTGGAGAAAATTAAAAATATTCCAGATCTTGCTGTAAAAAGCCTGGAAGAATTGGATCTTGATTTTCTTTCACTGGAGTTTATCAAAAATAACGTTAAAAAGAAAATTGACCATGTTCTGATGAATGTAATTGTGGGAAAGAATCCTGTGATAATAATCGGGACCAAACCCAGTGTAAAGGTGGTAACACAGACGCTTCTATTGTTCAGCCAGCATAAATCTATCGAGTATATAGACTGGTTGGATCCTATTGAGACAGAGATCGGAGCACAGATAACCGGTATGTCAATTGCTCAGTATGAGGGGCTAAAAGATAAAATTGAGGGGCATGACAATATTGTAGTCGTCAATGTGGATAGTAAAAAGGTAATAAAGTCGCAGGGAGGAAACAGATACATAGGTAAATTGTTTGACAAGGTCAAGAATTTGGAGGTCAGAGTGGCCAGTAAGATCATATCTGAGGAACTCGGCGAACTGGTCAATCAGGCAATTAAGGTCACCAAACTGGTGTTATTATCACGAGATGAGTCTATAAAACAGCTTCAGGCATTGAAAAAGCAGTTGAATGATGATTCCAAATTTACTATCATAATGAATATGGCCAAACAAAGGAATGTATGGATAGATTCTGTACTCAGTGATCTAAATTCAGCATTGAAAACTGCAGAAAGTTATTTATCGTCCTTTTAGTACATCATTTTGTATAAAACCATACTTTTATCGAAATTTAATAAATTAATTATCTGAAGTTGACCTCAAACTAGTTAATTTTATTTATTGAATCGTCATGGTTTAATTATAATGGTTGAATCTGAAAAGAAGGAGAAAATTGAAACCGAGAAGATTGGAAAAGATTCTGAGGTCAAGGCACTTGATCTCCAATCCGATGATGATCCACAAGTTAAGCCCTCACAGCCAATAATTGATACAGAGTATGAGAATGCTCAGTTGAAAATTGATGCCATAGATACATATTTTGAGGTAACTGAAAGAGCAACGTCAAAACGCATTGGAAAGGGTAAGAGAATGAAAAATTGGGAATGCCCCATGTGTCATGAGATGAGTGCTTGGCCAGTTAAAATGCAGGCTCTAGCCAAGATGGATCCTCATTTCTTCCTTAATTTTGAGCCAGATAGACCTCAGGTATATGGCCTTGAATGCCAGGATTCTCTTTGTCGAGATATTTCATTTCTACCCAGAGTAGATCAGGAATTGCTCAAGACAACCAAATACAAGGAGAGACCTAATAAGGAGATCTATTCCCAGCCTGTTGGAAAACACAGACATGCTACTGTTATCAGATATCTGCTGGAAATATTCATAATATGGCTAGCAGGCACATACGCTGCAAGTTTCATTGATGAGTATTTCATCCTGATCTCAACAATGATATTACCTGTACTTGTATCCATCAGAATTGCCAAAACACAGCTATGGTGGCCATTCAGGATGGTACTGATGGTATTTGCCAGTGGGATAATGATTCTTTCCAGTGTTACTTATCATCTTATCCAATCCCTGAGCATTGATGAGGGAATAGATTTTGGTATTGAACTGCTCTATTATTTCGTACCCGCAACGGTGATTTTCAGTCTTTTCAAAGACAAATATGCACAGGTCGGATTGGCAAATAGCCGCTGGGAACCACGTAAATTGCAAATTCTTAACACTTACACCCTTGAAGAAAATAGTGATTGAATCTGTGAATAGTCTGGATAAAGAATTAAATGGATTGTTAGAGAATCGAACTGATGGATCTATAGGATTACTCCAGAAATTCTTTGATCTGATCATAGATAAATCTGAGAATGAAGAAAATTGCATCCTTGCACTCACCAGATTCACCAGAGAATTTCAAGATATGCAGGTGATCACTAGATTCAGTAATTCCTTTAATAATCTCTCCCATGATCAGATTGTTAAGGATTGCAGAAATAATCTTGTGATAATAAGAAATTTCATGGATAAGATATCAAGATCATTGAATATGAAATTGGATAAACAAGCAAATACATTTCTTGTCTACTCCAACAGCAAAACCATAGAATCTGTAATTCAAAATATTCCTGAAAAACAGATCCAAGAAATACATATAATGAAATCTATTCCTGGTGGAGAGGGATCAGCCCTATTCAATTCACTGAGAAATAATGGGAAATTACGATCCAAATTGAGATTAATTGATGATGATGAGGGGTTGGCTTTGATTGATCAGCAAGAAATTAACTACCTGTTGCTGGGTTGTGATCAGTTTCATGATACCTGGTTTGTTAATAAAATTGGAACTGGTAGATTGGCAAAAAAGGCTACTGATAACAAGGTACCAGTATTTTTATTGACACAAAAATGGAAGAAGTCAATATCTGCCGATCATCCCATTGTTAAATCAGAACTATTGGAACTTGTGAATTTGATTGATGAAATTAATATAATTACAGATTGATATTATTCCTCGAGATCAAGTACCTCCACCCGCATATCAGTGAGTAAGTCCTTGAATTGCATTGTGTAGCTGAGTTCACCAATACCTCTTCCCACATGCATGGGAATGGATATTTTCGCCCCAATATCTCTAGCGGCAAGTACGGCCTCATCCACATCCATCACATAGGTACCAGAAACAGGGATCAGTGCAATATCTGGTTTCAACCCCTTCATTTCAGGAATCAGATCAGCATCACCTGTGTGATAAATTGTGGTGCCATCAATGTTGATAATCGGTCCTATATGACCTGCATCCTGGGGATGGAAGGGTATTCCTGGTTCTCGGAACCTGTGAATATTATAAGCAGGCATTGCATTTATTTTGATGCCCAGAACCTCTATATTATCACCCACATTAAGTTTCAATACCTCTTTTTTCATAAGTATTTTCTCTTTTAATATATCCTGTGTACTATCAGGACCGATGAGAATGGTATCATTGGTTGAGATCTGAGATATTTGATCTGGGTTGCAATGATCAAAATGCTCATGAGTTGTGATTATGATATCTGCAACTGGAATACTAGATTTAGCAATTTTAAAGGGATCAATGTAGATAATTTTACCCTTCGCCTCAATCATAAAGGAATCGTGCCCCAACCAGTGTAATTTTATATTCTCATATTCTAACATATTATCTAGATATGCATGGTATGATGAAAAGAAAAGTATTATCCATAATGTGTCAATAAAAGATTAATTTAGCATAGTTAATTTGTATCAAAATTAACAGCATCAACACACCAGTAATAATTTAATAACGAATAGGGGAAATAATTGCTAATTAATGATTGTTCTCAAATAGATTTTAATTTAAGGGAACTTTCAGTAATTCAATCAATATGAAAAATGTGGAGATCCAACAAGACCTACTTAAAATCAAGAATACTGAAGCAGAACAAACTGAGGAACAGGAATGTTCTATCGTCTTCACTGTGGGCATTCTTGGTCAAAAATGGAATATCCATATTATTTCAGAACTACTCGATGGAACCCTATCTTTTACAGAATTAAAGAACAGATTGATTGATATAACTTATGATCAGATCTCATCAAGGGTACTGACTGATAAACTGCACAAATTGACAGAGATGGGCATCATCTACAAGGAACAAAGAGATGACCACAGGGCATTTTATAATCTAACTGAAATGGGTTTAGATTTCAAAGTGGTATTTTCAGTATTGAAAGCCTGGGGAATCACACATGGTGGTGTCAAGCAAAAACTATGCAAGAACTATACATGTATCCATAATGCGGTGAAACACATGGATTTTGAACAATTAAAAGATTTGGTGGATTAACTATACATCTCTTTTTTTAATGCTGGAACAATACTGTCAAGATCCAAGATCTTGTCAACCAGTCCTGCCTCAATTACAGATCTATTCATACCATAAACAACACTATCTTCTTTATTGAGTGCAAATACCTTCCCTCCATACTGTTTTATCTCTCTTGATCCCTCAGTACCATCATGGCCCATTCCTGTAATAATCAGTGAGACAGAACTATGACCATAGTATTTAGCAACAGATTGCAAGGTCACATCAACAGAGGGTATCACAAAATTGACTGGTGGACTCTTTACCAGATTGACGTTCATTTTACTCCTGGCAAAATTCACCTTCATGTGCCTATCACTCGGTGCGAAGTACACATTACCCGGTAATATGCTATCTCCCTGCTCTGCCTTCTTCACATTGATTGCGGAGAATTTATTTATCCTCTCGGCCAGACTATCTATGTAATCACCCTCGGGCATATGCTGAACGACAAGTACTGGACAAAAATCAGCAGGAAATTGAGAAATCAAGTAGGTAAGCATTTTAGGACCACCGGAGGAACTTCCAATTATAAGTAACCGATTTATATATTGACTTGGTTTGACGGTTCGGACAATATCGGATTTTCCTTTACTTAATGGTTTATCTGACAGATCATCCAGTTTGTTGTATAGCTCCTGGATCTTTATTCCCTCCTCACCCACTTTTCTGTCAAATTCACTTGTGGTGGAGAAGTATTGACCGGATTTTATCTGGCTAATCTGAAATTGGAATTTATCCAGGTTTAGTTTGGATAGAATCATGGTTTTAATTGGAACCAAAGCGGATATACTCAGATGCTTTAAATCTTCAATATTATCCACTTCTATCGGAAATATATCCACCACACCATAGTTCGTCTCTCGCAGATCCTCAGGTTTTTTTCCAATAGGGAGCAGTAAAATGGGTACTGGTCTGATATTTATAATTCGATGAACTAATTCTAATATTGAATCAGCACATTCATTGGCAATCACAATGACATGTATCTCCTTGTTGAGAAGATTGAGCACCTGTTGTACACTACTTGCAGTATGTGTAACCTGTAGCTTGGAATGGTTATTTATGGCATCTACTATTTTTTGTCTTAAAAAATCCGTATTTGAGTAAACCAATATGGAACGAGGAATAGCCATCCACTTTGTTGTTACTGGATCATGATTAATAATTATTGTTGAACCCCAGCATTTTATATCCACTTATACATTATAATATTATCAATACTGAGAACAGAACATTAATCAGATTCCATTATTGAAATTATAATCAAGATTGTGTAATTTTTTTATTATTATAAATCAAAGCTATCGGAATTAGTAGAACAAATGATGAATAATAAAATGAAACCTCTGAATGAGTAATTGACAGATCAGTATCATATAGGTACCAAAATTCTGGTAAAGGATCATGATCAAAAAATATTTCCCCATTCTTTATTTCTAAATATCCACGATATGTATTCTCCTCAGGTTGGTAAATAGTGTCAAACCAAAGTGTTATCGTGCCATCTGGCAAAAATTCTACTAACTCATCACGGATTTTTACACTGTAGTAATATTCAAACTCCGTAAAGGAATTAGCTTCATACTGTCTTAAGGTAATTACATCAAATCCACCTAGATGACCTGTGGTGTACTCCAATCCATCAAGATCAACATCGCTGCAGAGGAATTGAGTTGTTGATGTGCTGAATCTCTTGGTAAAACCAGGACCATTATTCAATATGGCAGCTTTCACCTTAAATGTGAACTCAGTAAAAGTATCATCAACTGGAGATATGTAGGAGGTATTGGCACTCACCATTCTAAAATGCAAATAATCGGTTTCTTTACTTGTATTTGCTCCATAATTATATGGAATTCTGTCAAATACAAAGGAGTTGGATCCCTGAATTGTGACCATAGTAAAACCATAGTTATCTCCAAATATCTCACTTACTGCTGGTTCAACTACCTCAAAGGCAAAAGTGATATTTCCATCAGGGAAATTACTCCCCCCAGAATCAGTTTCTGCCACATGTAAACCATTTCTATAGAGATGGGGGATCCTTATGAAATTGGTCTCAGTTATTCCACTCTGGTAAATTGTGCCATTTGAATATTCACTAGCAGATTTTGAATTTAGAGTACAGTGGGATGAAGAACCAATATCAGATGTGGTGGTTATACTAATATTCAAAAGACAATTCTCCTCTTCAATATCCAGAATTTAAGGTCGTAAATCTGTAATTCTCTCACTCCATATCTCGTATT
>DAOUUM010000154.1 GCA_030668165.1 Candidatus Heimdallarchaeota archaeon | reverse complement strand
GATTTTAACAGAGTTGTCAGGTCAATTAAATCCTTACCGTTATCATGTCTAATTGTTGGTTCTCCACCTGTAAGTCTCAATTTTTTGACACCTAGGTTGTAAAGAATCCCCACCAGTCGATTGATTTCATCAAAACTTAATATTTTGGAGAGCTCGACCCATTCCACATCTTCTTCCTGAATACAATAGCTACACCTCAAATTACATCTATCAGTAAGAGATATACGCATTGATTTGATGGTTCTTCCATGTTTATCCACGAGAATATGGGGATTAGAATGATTATTCAACAAAGCATTCCATTTGTAGTCAATCATAAATTCTTCTTTAGATGTACAATGATTCGTATTGTTCTAATTCAAATTTTTTTTATAATCAAATTTTATAACCTCATTTATGAAATTAACACTTGACTCCTTTTGTTTAAAATCTGGTAAATTATGCAAGACCTGTCAGAAAAAAATGGATAGTGGTGAAATTAGTGAGATTGATATAGAATTTGGGAACCTTTTGATTGAGGCAGGAAAATTAAATAAATTCCTTGCGGATATTACCTTGAATCGTATTATTCAAACTGATAAGTCCTACTATTTACTCATGGGTAAAGGTGATGTCGAAAAAATGAAACGAGCCCTACCATCCATGAAATTACAAATTAAAGCTATAACTAATCTACCTCTTTATTATCTGGAAAAATCTAAGAATAAGACAAAAGTACTTGAGGATCTGTTTGATCCAATAGCTCCTTTGAGCCATTCAGTTGTCATGATCCCTCCAGAGGGAGATAAAGAGCTAAAGATACAATTCAAAAGATCTGATAAAGAAAATTTGAAAATTGATGCGGAAGAGGCTTCCCTAATTACCAAGACTCTATTTAGCATGGGTTCACATTTTTCATTTAATTAGATTCCGTAGTTAAGAGGTTGAGATTTCATTAACTCTCGGAGTAACACAGTTGCATAGGACCCTGGAGCCAATGAGAAAGTTGTTCTGATACTAGTCTCATCCATGTACTCAATACTTAAATTTTTGGGATATAGGTACAGTTCTCTTGTTGTATGACGAATTGATTTCAGATCGACAATTTCAACATTCTCTGATTCAAATACCTCCTTCCAGATATCATTTAATGGTTTCTTCCACAATTTTGAGGGGAGTGCTATCTCAATATTACCATCTTTTGTTCTCTCACCTTTTAGAAGTTCTGATTCCAAGCCCCTTCTTGATAAGTATTGATTTGTCATGAGTGACACAAATGAAGATTGAGAAAGATTGAGCAGGAATGGGGGAATGCGTTTGACAGCAGCTGCATAATCACTAGGACGTTTTGCCAGTTGTTTCAATATATCCTTCTCTATCATGGGAATATTTCTCCATTCAAGTAACAGTTGCTCGGGATCTTGATTTTCCCTCCACATAGATCTATATTGATCATCAGATTTAGCGGACCGACCACCCAAATACAGATTTATAGCATCCTTGTATTTCTTGGTTGCGATATGTCTTCCGAATTCAGCAGTTACCGGTCTGCTTCCACCAAATCTCTGATAACCATAATAATTCATTACACCCTTATCAACAAAATTACTAAAATCCTCAATTATTGACTCATCATATTTTTCTACGTCTCTGATAATAATATTAAATCTATTACCCAAAGATCTACCAGGATAGATTTTCTCCCTGTACCAGCTGAAACTATCTATTTCAATTCCATCTTCAATTTGCATGGGATCTGAGATCTTTTTTCTTGGTTGATAGACTGAGAACAACTGAACAGTGATCGCTTTTTTATCCTTTATACCAGCTGTTGAAACATCAGATTGCTCAACTCCAAATGCACGTGCAATTTGTCGTACCATTCGACTGTGATCGATCCCACGCTTCCAAACTCGTCCTACGAGGAATAATCCACTTCCATCTCCGTGACCATACATCTTTTCCGGTGGGGATGGTAGTGCTTGATTAGTTAATTCGTCAATTTCGATAACCTCAAAATCATTTGGACTCTGTTTTAATCGGCCACCCACTCCAGGTCTATTATAATTAAAACCAATCATACCAAATGTAAGATCTGAGGGCCAAATTTCCATAATTCACACCTATAATAATTTGAGAGATGATGTAATTGGATCAATTAACCTTTCAGGGGCTGGTCCAATAGCAACAGCTGTTGCTGTACCTGGAGGAAGCTGGGTATGTCCCGCATCATTAATCAATGAACTCGGTAATTTGCCCTGTTTGCCTTTCCTGTAGATCGACATTAATTCCTCCTCGCTGTTCACTTTAACTGCAATCTTCTTCATTCCCTGTTTGAACCAATTATCATACCAAATTTTATTCTGTCTCTGTGCATCTAGAGTGGCTAAAACTGAGGCATGCGAAGCTTGGGCAGCTATTTTTCCCTTACCCATCTTTATATCGGCTCGAATTACCAAAACCTGTTTTAACTCTGCTGGAGCATTCTTTCTTGAGGAGAACATAATATTTTCTAATATCCCTGTTTTATAAATTGTTTTATTTCAATCAATCAGATTTTGATTGAAGATGCCAATCCACTATCGGATATATTTTAATTGTTGAGAATTAAGTTATATTAATGAGTGAGTATGATCATGATATTATTATCATTGGGGGTTCAGCCAATGGTTCACAGGCGGCATACTCTGCAGTTAAGCAAGGAGTCAATGTTGCGGTGATTGAGGAACATAAGTCAATTGGGCTACCTGAGCATTGTTCTGGTCTATTTAGTTATACTGGCCTGGAATTAATTGATAGTATGCCTCCCAAAGAACTAATATTCAATGCAGATATCTATGGCTCACGAATTATCGCGCCCAATGGCAAAGTGATGACTGTCAGAAAAGCTCATAAACATGCTATAGTAAGTGATAGAGCTGCCTTTGATAGGTTTTTAATGGATCGTGCAGTGAAGTCTGGTACTAAATTGTACCAACCTTACAAAGCAATACTGGCTAGTAGAAACCAAACTGGAATTGATCTCACTATCCAATCCCAAGAAGGGGAAAAAATCACACTTTCAAGCAAAATGATCATCTCTGCAGAAGGAATCCGGGGAACAATTGCAACTCAATTGGGACTCAAGACCCCTGAAAAGAAACAGATTGTAAATGCAGCTCAATTCTATATGAAAGATCTGAATGATATGGATCCAGAATTAGTGGAGGTTTATCAAAATCGTGAGTATGCCAGGGACTTTTTTGCCTGGGTAATTCCCATGGATGAGAATACCGCAAAAGTAGGATTGGGAACCAGTCTACTTGGTGCGTCCAAGGTTCTGGAGAAAATGTTCAAAAATCACCCTGTTCTGAGGGATAGAGTCGAGGGAGCCGAAATTGTTAGAAAAACTGCTGGTAGGATCCCATTTATGGGGCCCATTAAGAAGACTTACTCTGACAAAATATTACTTACCGGGGACGTTGCTGGTCAGACAAAACCCACCACAGGCGGAGGAGTTATTCTTGGTGGAATTGCTGCCCAGATAGCTGGAAAAGTGGCTGCAGAGGCTGTAAAAGGAAATGATACTTCAGAAAAATTCCTCAAAAGATATCAAAAAATGTGGAAAAATGAAATATTCAGTAATTTGAGAATGATGGGATTGGTTAGAAATTATATGAATAAACTTAGTGATCCTGATGTGGATGATCTTTTCAACAGATTAGACAAGAAAAATATTCTAGCAGATATGGAAAAATATGGAGATGTTGATAATCAGGCAGCTATTGTCAAAAAATTCATGTTCACTGCAAAATTGTATCCTTTTTATTTCAAAACTTCTGGTAGATTGATCAAAAGTATATTTCAAACTTATTTATAATTATTTGGCTGTTGTGATCCAATTGGAAGATCCATCATCATAAATCTCTTTTTTCCAAACAGGGGATTCTTGCTTATACCTCAGTATTACATCTTCAAGTGCGGCAAATGCCTCTTTTCTATGCTCTGAGCTTATGGCCACAAGAACTATAGGCTCGCCCAGACCAATTATGCATTCGAAGTGGATCAAACGCATACCTATGAGCTGATATTTCATTCCAATCTCCTCAGCGATCTTATTCATGGTATCTGATGCCCTCTCAGGCCATGCCTCAACATCCATTTGGACCACTTTCTTGTTGGTCTTATCCGAGCTCTCTCTTAGAACACCGATAAAAGATGTAAATGCACCAATTTTTTGATCTCCCTCAAGTTCTTCAATCAAATCTTGCAAGGAAACGGAATTTTTTTCCATTACCCCCCCGACAAATTTGTTGCTCATATCTTATGTTCTCTCCGAATCAGTTTTAGAGCATGACCAAGCATTGGGAGTAATAACGCGATTCCAGTCTCTACTGCATTGGGAGAACCAGGAAGACAGACCACCAAGGTATTGTTCACCACACCAGCAACAGCTCGACTGAGCAATCCTCTTTCATTAATTGTTTTAAAGCTTCGTCTTCTGAATTCCTCACCATATCCTGGAATCTCCTTGGAAAAGGATGAGGTTACCGCCTCAATTGTCACATCACGTGGATCTAGTCCAGTTCCACCGATAAATAGAAGTAAATCGGTTTTGTGAAAAATAGCATCATCAACCTTTGCTTTGAGTGCTGTGAAATCATCTGGAAAATAGTCCATATTGATTGCGTGGATTCCAGCCTCTGAAAGTAGACTTACTGCCTTGTGGCCTGAAATATCCTTGTCAAAATTACTTGACCCAGAAAAGAGGGAATCAGAAACTATAACCACGGACGCAGTAATATCATCTATTGGTGAATCGTCATGAGGTGCCCAGGAAATATTAGTTCAACTCCTTAACTTTTTCTACCACTGCAATATTAACAATCTTTGTGGTTAAATATTGGCCAAACTCATCTTTTTCGAATCGTTTACTTAGGTCAAATATTGCCAGGAGAGCATTCATAACACCCGCAACAGCCTCAATTTCCACACCTGTTTTCTCAAGTGCAGTTACCTCGACTAGACATTTTATCCTGTCATCAAATATTTCAAAATCAACCTTAACTGAGGTGATCCTTATGGGATGAGCCAAAAATACTAGGTCTGGAGTCTTCTTAACCGCATGAACAGCTGCCAGTTTGGCATTTTCCAGCACATCTCCTTTCGGATTGGTATGATCCCGGATGGCCGCGATAGAGGTAGGATTAAGTATAATCTCACCGCTGACTGTTGCTGTTCGTTTAATTATTTCCTTAGATGAGATGTCGATCATTCCACGCACATTCTCTTCTTCCATAGATGATCGTGAATTCTATTCAATTTTTATCTTTATTATTGACTCGGATATTTTGTGAATTTAATAGGAAATTATTTCTTCATGAGTAATTATTATATCCAATTATTCAAGAATTTGAGTTAATAGAGTTCGATTATTTATTCTATGCAATCAATATTAAGTAAGGATACATTGGGATTTCTAGGATTTGTTACTGTATCAAAATTATTGAAAAGGAGATGTGTCCCAAATTGAATTTTCTTCATTTGAAAATAACAATACTTACATTCACACGCGATACATCAATCCATGGAAGAAAAACCGGATTTGGATACCACGAAAGGCTTGATGTCTGTGCACATGGAGGGTTTTGAGATAATCGAAAAAGAGGTTAAACAATCGGGAAACTCTGGAAGAGTATATCTGCCCCATTCTTGGGTAGGAAGCAGGGTAAAAATTGTGAGAATAACCCCAATTAGCAAAGAAGCAATGACTGAAGATTAACCTACAATTCCAGGTCGATCAATTATTACTATTTTTTGCACCTCTAGAATTAAGAATAAATAAATTGTGTGTACAAAGTCTATATCGTAAAGAATGACGAAGTCTTTTAATGGGATCATTGGTTTCTCATCAATTGTATCTATCATATTTTGCATAATCCCTAAATCCTTGGAAGAAAGATCATATGGATTATTGGATACAAAACTGGTCAATCTCTCTATCTTTGAAAGGGTGAAAAAAACCTCATGAGAAGCAAGAATAGTCTTAACTAGTTTTAAATCGAATTCAGTGGGATTATGATCCATATTATCCAGTATGTACTGGATAACCTCAATCAGGAATGAGATCTTTGTTGGGGGCAAAATCTCGATAATATTGACAAATTGGTTAAACCAAATCTCGATTTCTGGAGTATAGATGGTTGTGCTGGGGTAGAAATTCAATTGTACCATACCCATATCTGATTCGAGTGTGGATATTGGTACCTCGGCTGCTTCACCCACAATAATTTTCACATCGAGGGCTAATTCATGAATCTCAATATTCAGATCATTCTTCTTATTAATTTGTGTAAGAATGATATCTTTAAGATCATCCACAGCTGCAGCAGAGGGAATTGGTATCATTCCAACTTGCTTTTTTCTGTACTCTGGTAGTTTCAGAAGGGCAAATGATCTCACATTGAAATCATGATCTATATATAAATTGTTAACCTCTTTCAAGCCATCAGCACAATCATGAATATCAGAAAAAAGAGCTAATCCGGTTAAATCATCAGCTACATACTGTGAATAAATTTCAGGAGTGAATGCTAATCTGCGCACCTGTTTACAGGCATCACAGACATAGGTTACGACTTGTTGACTCACGTTCTTACAATTACAAGTTAATACGACTAGCATTTAAAAAATATAGGTTCAAGATAAGCCTTGGTATGTTTAAAACATAATATTGTTATCATTTATACATTTCAAGACTTTGGTGAAGTAACCTGATTTATATCAAAAAAGGTATCAATCTCTTTTTTACCATTGCTTTATAATCATTGTAGCCGTCTAGTTCTTGTTCGAGCAGGTTCTCCTCGGATATGGCTCTCAAATACAAGAAAATAAATGATATGAGAGCAGGAATAAGAGCGATCCCACTACCCAAGATCATTACAAAGCCCAAGGCCATCACAATCACGCCTGTATACATAGGATGACGCATCAAAGCATATGGTCCATGATCTATAACTTTCTGTTCTCTTTCCTCTTGAATGACAACTGAACGAGACAGATAAGTATTGGCCTC
>DAOUUM010000503.1 GCA_030668165.1 Candidatus Heimdallarchaeota archaeon | reverse complement strand
GGATAGTGCTCTAAGATTAAGTGGACTATCATCATTTATTGTTCTTGTTGAACATATCGTAGGTATGTTACTTCTGGGTCCAATATTGATATTCAAACGTGGTTGGAGGCATTTTATCAATCTGTTCAAAGGATTCAGTAGAAAGGAAAAATTTTCACTACTTGGGATTTCCATTGGTTCTGGATTGGGATTGTATTTTTACCTGATTGCATTTGCTTTGGGTAACCCCACCGTGGCAATCGTGGTGCAAAAATCACAACCGGTTATTACCATGATTGTTGCTATGCTATTTTTGAAAGAAAAACCCTCAAAATTATTTTATGGTGCGGGATTGATATCGATGGTTGGAGTTTACTTTCTGGCATTTAAGGATCTTCAGAACCCTGAGATGGGCGAATTAATGGCGGTGGGTGCTTCACTGGTGGCAGCAATCTTCTGGGGTAGCAATACCGTCTGGGGTAGAACGCTAGCCAAGAGAGCAGATTACTGGGATATTACTCTATTTCGTTATATTGGTGGTACTTTGATTCTGGTCATATTCAACCTCCTGACTTTTGCCTTCACTAAAGAGAATATTGAGATATTAAGTATGAAGTTCACTTTCCTTGGAGCTGATGCCCCACTGGCCTTCCCAATTGAGATGATCGGTATGGTTGCAATTATTGTGGTTGCTATTTTGACTGGTGGAATTATTCCCCTTGCCATCTACTACTATGGATTGAAACATTGTTCAGCTTCTGTAGGTGGACTGGCTGAGCTAGCATTTCCAGTACTGGCCATATTTGTTAACTATGCATTCCTTGGATGGGGATTGAGTAGAACTCAGTTAATCGGTGCAGGTATTATCCTAATCTCGACAACATGGTTAATGTTTATCAATAGACGAGAATTCGCCAAAAAAGCCGAATAATGTTATATTAAGTATCGAAAGTTGACTTGCTTAGTAAAAATGGTTTATACAAAATTATCCAATGGATCAGCCATTTCTACTGAGTAACGCTCTAACTCATTGTTTTTGTATTTTTCAAGTAGAACTGATACCTTGTCCTCATCTGTCAGATACACTTTTGTGTTGTTCCTATCAAGTAACTTAATCGCTGATTTACATGACTCCATTGACAATAGAACATCAGATTTGATATCGACCACGAATTTTATTGGAGAAATATCCCCACCAAATGATTTACTCTCATTTTTAATTGCGACATCCAATGTCTCGTCTTCACTATCCAATAAGTAATAAAATGGTGCTGTTCCAAGGTGTTTGAAAGGTAAGCTATCTCTTCCCTTATCATCGGTAATGGGTATTAGAATCTTTGCCATAACCTGAATAATTTCTAATTATTTATTAAATCAACTTTCAATTACATTTATTGAGCTCAATTATTTTGTAAAACTAACGCTCTAAATTGCTATATTCTAGTATATCAATTAATTATTAACTGCAACATTGAGTTTTCAAAAATTCATTGAAGGATAAATGCGCTTAGTCCCTACTATACGCAAATATCTAATTAAATTGGAACACGATGAAAAAACCCAATTAATATACAATACATATTAATAATTTAGGTTTACACCTTGATTTATGGGAACATACAAAATATTATCCTTCATCCAATCGCTGATTATACTATTCTTAGGAGCGAGTGTTCTTGATTTTGGTTTGGACGTCCTTGGGACAGGTTCAGGACTAGGTTTAAATGAAGCATTATTTGATGACAATATATTTGAAATATGGGGTTACCTCATTATTGCAGTAGGAATTTTTCAATTATTGAAAACATTCACAATTGACCAAGAAATAAGTAATAATTGAATTTAAAAAAATTAACATGAAATTAGGTTGTATAATAAAAAATACAAAACTAATAATTACAATATCATTGATTTCTCTTTTTCCGTAATACAATAATTGGTATGAATATTGATGCGAATACCATTGATATGGCAGGTGCATCCAGATATCCTGCATTGTAATCATCATCCAGGCCTATAGTAGGATCATGTACCAATCGCCCTTCAAAATAATCATAGGACAGATATAGCATGTTTGCTCCAGATTCTAAACCAGTCGAAATTCTTGCTCTAACAGCTGTACCGTTTACATCAGCAGCATTTTCAGAACCGAAAAATCCACCATCAAAATTAACACTTTCTTCCTGTACAGTTGTTGTGTTACCGCTGACAGTCTGATTTGATATGTTGTCAGGTTTTGGGACCTTTAATTTGAAAGCCAGTACAAACATCGCATCTGGATCTGTGAATTCATAATTGTCTATCACCACATCAAATTTCAATTCAGATGGATTATCTCCATCGATATGATTTCTGAACTGTAGAAATATGTCATTACCATCTCCAGTAATATTGAAATGTATTTTCTGATCCACTGCATCAGCAGATTCCACTATGATGTC
>DAOUUM010000248.1 GCA_030668165.1 Candidatus Heimdallarchaeota archaeon | reverse complement strand
GAGGAGAATGATATTGGAATAATTAATATTTATTCATCTGAAGATAACCCGTTTAATAAGGAAGAAATTAGACTGTTAGAGGATATCGCAGAAAATTTAACATTTGGTATCAGATCACTAAGAACAAAAATAGAAACATTAAAACTTCATTATGCCATAGAACAAAGTCTCAATTTGGTGATTATAACAAATTTAGAGGGCGAAATAGAATATATTAATCCAGAATTTATGAGAATAACCGGATATACAATGAAAGAGGTAATTGGTAGAACTCCTAGGATAATCAAGTCAGATTATACAAACAAGGAAACATATGAAAACTTATGGGATGAGATTTCAAATGGCAAGAAATGGATTGGAACTTTTAAGAATAAAAAGAAGAATGGTGAATACTTTTGGGCATCAACTACAATAACACCTGTATTTGACACGTCAGGAAAGATAATTAATTATTTATCGATTCAAAGAGATATATCTGAAGAAATGAAGCGGGAGGAACAATTCCGCCAATCTCAGAAAATGGACGCACTTGGTAGGCTTGTTGGGGGCATTACTCATGATTTTAATAATATTTTATCTGTTATGTCTCTGAATGTAGAATACCTTAAAATGAATTTATCTGGCAACGAAGAGTTGTTATCCGAGATTAATACAATTCAAGAAAGCGTACATATGGCATCTTCAATTACAAATCGACTTCTAACATTCAGTATGAATACGAAAGAAGATTTTGTTATTTTGAATCCAGTTAAAGTATTAACAAAACTTCAAAATTGGCTGAATCGAATGATAGGGGTCACAATCAATCTATCTTTGAAAATAAAAAATAAAGATCTTAACATATTTGCCGATAATTCTATGTTGGAGCAGGTTTTTATAAATCTAATCACTAATTCAAGAGACGCTATGCCGGGAGGAGGAGAAATTAATGTAGTCCTTGAAAAAGTGATTATTACCAATGAAAATTATATTTGTAGTGAATGTGATAATGAACCAGGGCATGGTCTAACTGCCAACTATTTGGAAAATGGTGAGTATCTTAATATACATGTACAAGATAATGGTGAAGGTATGAATGACGAAACATTGAAATATTTATTTGAACCATTTTATACAACTAAAAAACCCGGAAAAGGGACTGGGCTTGGGTTATCCACGGTTTATGGCATAGTTAATGATTTTGCTGGATATATTGGTGTTACAAGTAAGGTGGAGGAAGGAAGTACATTTCATATTCTAATTCCTTTGGTTCACTAAATTTCTGTTGAAATTGAGTAGTTATGACGATTTTCATAAATTTTTTTATATATATTATTTCAGGAATTTTGGTATTTCAGATATTTTCTCTGCAACTCGTACATTTACTTTCTCAAGAGCCTCAATCTTACCCTTGGCAGTACCTGTGTTACCCATAACAATTGCACCGGCATGACCCATGGTCTTGCCCTCTTTTGCAGTCTTTCCTGCAATGAATGCAACCACGGGTTTGGTTACATGCTGGCTGATGAATTCTGCAGCTTTTTCCTCTGCATCACCACCAATTTCACCAATCATCACTATTTTTTCAGTTGCTGGATCATCCTGGAAATATCTCAGACATTCAATGAAATTAATTCCTTTTACAGGATCTCCACCGATTCCAACACAACTGCTCTGCCCCATTCCGGCACGGGTTAACTGATCAATAACCTCATAGGTTAGGGTTCCTGATTTGGAAACAATCGCAACATTACCTGGCATGACTATACTTGCAGGGATAATACCGATTTTAGCCTGTCCGGGTGTGATTAAACCAGGGCAATTGGGACCAATCAGATCAATACCCTTCTCATTTACCAGCTTCACAATCTCCATTGTATCAGTGACTGGTACACCCTCGGTGATAATGACAAGTAATTTTATACCGGCTGAGATTGCCTCAATTGCAGCTAGTCTAACAAATCTTGCGGGAACAAAAACAACACTTGCTGTTGCTCCTGTGGCATCCATTGCCTCTTTAACCGAATCGAAAATTGGAAAACCATCAATTTCTTGTCCACCCTTTCCAGGACGAACTCCACCAACTACTTTGGTTCCGTAATCTCTCATGAGATTAGCATGGAACTGACCCTGATATCCGGTGATACCCTGAACGATTACCTTTGTATCCTTATCTAATAACACTGCCATTTTAGTTTCCTCCTTTTGCAGCTAAAACTGCTTTCTCAATTGCGGGTTCCATCTCTTCATAGGCGATCAATCCTGCCTCTTTAAGCAGTTCAACCCCTTCTTTCTGATTTGTACCCATCAGGCGGATTATGAGTGGAATTTCACCAGTTCTTAATTTATCAAACTTATCCCTCGCAGCGATAATTCCCTTAGCAATATCATCCAATCGAGTAATTCCACCAAAGGCATTGATCAGGATAGATTTCAGACCCTCATCCATCAGCATAATTCGCAGAGCATTCTCTACTCTTACCTGATCGGCTCCTCCTCCAACATCAAGGAAGTTTCTTGGATATCCACCAAATACTGCAAGTAGATCAGCAGTTGCCATACCTAGACCAGCACCAACAGATAGCATACCAATCTCACCACCAAGATCCACATAACTCAGATCATTCTCTTTGGCATCTTTTTCTGCAGCGGTATATCTCAGAATCTCAGACAGGTATTCTTTTCTCTCGGGATGACGATACTTCGCATTGTCATCAACAATAACACGTGCATCCAGAGCAATTACCTTGTCATCATTAGTGATCACCAGGGGATTGATCTCAGCCAGTTGAAGATCCTCTTTGATCATCATATTTACAAGAGCTGCAATGATATTGGCAATGTGAATTTTTACACTTCCTGTCAAACCTCTTGCGGCAAGAGCTGGGAAGAAATCAAATCCATAAGATACCTTACCAAAAGGCACTCTGAATCGATCTATAGCCTCAGGACGTTCCTTGGCCAGATCCTCGATGTTTACACCACCTTCCAAACTGAATAGAACCAATGTTTCGAGTGTTGAACTGTCAAATACCATGGAGATAAAGATCTCCTGCTTGATATCAGCAGCCTCCTCAATGAGCAGATGGGTAACTGGACGACCATCAGATTCCATGGATAAAATATCAATGGAATGTTGAATGACCTCTTCTGGGGTCTTTGCTATCTTGATAAGACCACGTTTACCACGACCACCGGATAAGACCTGTGCTTTCACAGCTACGGGAAGACCCAATTTGGTCGATGCCTCTTTGGCCTCTTCGGCGTTTTTTACAAGTAATGAATTTATGAGGGGAATCTTGTACTTTCCGAACAAAGATTTACCTTCATATTCTAGGATAAGTCCCATAAAAGGGATTCGAGTATAATAATTTTAAAAGGTGTAGTCCCCAATCAGAACTAATTATAGTAATTTGCTACAAAGAGAAAATTTCGATGCAAAAAATGATAAAATATCCGCGAGAAATGGATATTAGTGGGGATTAAATATCATTTTTCATTTTTTTGTTATGATAATTACACGAGCCAAATAATAAAATCACGATATCTTTTGCATTTCCTTCTTTAAGCAATTGGGACAGATCCCATGTGATATAGTTATTTTCCCCCCAATTTTCAAGATATTAGAAATATTTATCCACTTTTCCAATACGTTTTTGGCCTTGTTGCAGTAAGAACACATTGAGATATAATCCCCAATTATACTATTAGAAAAATCAACATTATTATCACTATGACCAATAATGAGGTAACCAGTAGGATCAGCAGATGTTAGTGTTAATTTAATTTGAGATTGATATCCTTCGGAATCAGCATATTCAATTCTAGTTTCCACTGAATCTATTTTCTTGTCTATAACTAATTGTAAATCCTTGTAAAGACCTGCAAATATTGTTTTGGGGAAAATATCAGTGAATAATTTTCCAATTACATCCTCTATTGGTAAACCATGCCAGTTATTGATATAGATTATTGTTAATAATTCATCAAGAATAATAATAATCTGTGGTATTCTGTCAACCATCTGAGTCAGCTCTGATTCTTTTTGGAAGTTTTTGATAAGATTTAATTGATCTGTTAGAAAAATAATCTCATCAAGTAATTTCAACTTGGTATTTTTTATTTTAAGAGACCCTGTGCCAACATTTTGGTACAATTTATTCTGTTCTTCGTAAATAACTGAACCTAATTCCCATCTTAGTAATGATATCTTATTCAACAATTTCATCCCAGTTTTTTGTTGATTTTCTAATGACACCATTTCATAATACCATGGATTATTAGTATAAAAATGGTATGATTACATTAATTAATATACTGGATATTTCCTGTGTATGGCCATTGTTAATATTATAGAATGCTATGACATGAAATGAAGCACTCACAAATAACTTAAGTCAAATAATTTGATGTTCAACAAGTCTCTAACATTAACTCTAAATATAACAAAATATTACTGAGATTGTTCGATTAGGATTATTTCTAATCTTTCTGAAATCAGACTGATGTTGAAGCGGTTTATTCTGCTAATTTTAGTCTAAATTTTAACATCGGCGAGGTACCCAAGCCTGGCCCAAGGGGCTGGTCTTGAAAACCAGTGTGCTCCGCACTCGCGGGTTCAAATCCCGTCCTCGCCACCATTTTTTATTAATATTCTAAAGTTCAAGTAATTTACCTAGTCTCCACTTGCCATCGTATTCCAGTTTGTATCCCTCACAGTAGCTGAACCATGGATTAAGATGTGAAAGATCAGTATCAACACAACTTAACAATGAGCTGGCCACAACTCCTCCATGACTCACCATCAAGAGGGTCTGATCATCTTCAATTTTGGCGATACTCTCATTCATGAGCGATTTTGTATATACAAGAAAATAAATCTTCAGTACTTTATATAGGCCAATCACAATAATCTCTAGTGATTGTCGTACAGAAGAATCATCTCAAATCATCAGTCATGGATTTTGAGATATTCAAGTGGCTGAGTCATAAGATAAAGAATCTGTACAACTATGCCCTTTATCTAATTAAAACACACTATGAGAGAACTAAACAATTTCTATCATTAAAGAAAATATTTCATATAATCAAGACTCATGTCACCTACACGCAATTACACTCGGATCATGCTCAACTCACCCTGAGGGTACTCCAGGCAAATTACAGTTCCTATTTTGAATTACTAAAATTAAAAAAACAGGGATT
>DAOUUM010000368.1 GCA_030668165.1 Candidatus Heimdallarchaeota archaeon | reverse complement strand
TTTACTTCAAGAAATACAAATTACCAGATTGCATTTTATGGGGGGATTATCTACTTAGTAATGATTATTATAGCAAGAAAAATTACCGATGAGAATGTCAAGAGGGGACTTAAAAAATCTATCATAAGAACCATCTTGTTCCAATCATTCAATATGACCCTATTTAACCTATATCTGATACTTGGCACATTTTTGATAGAGAATTATGGAAGTGCCACAATGTTTTACATGTTCACTTTACAGGATGCAATTGTTTCAGCAGTTTTTTATTTTGGACATGTCATTTTAATACTTATTTTGAATTGGAAACTACTCAAAGTAAGTAAACTTGAGAAGAAGAAAGTAAACAAATTAAAAATAATTCTTATCATTGTAGGTATTTTATTTGTTTTATATTTAATATATACTAGCCTGTTTGCACCTAGAATGATAATTTAGTTTGGTTTAACATTTCAGACAAACATTATTAAGTGCGGTTGATTCTTATTCATTGGAGATAATTATATGAGTTCATTCAGATCTGATATACCCTCAATTCAGGAAGAATTAGATCATTATGTGAACAGTATTATGAGTACATTCAACGGGAATGGAGAATTTACAAAAGAACAGGTTCTGAATTATTTAATCGAGAAAATAAATCTAGAATTATACAATCATGTAGAGACTAAAGAGAATTTTATTGTTGAAAATGCTCTTCACAAGCTACTTGGTACACCAGAAGAATTTACTAAGAAACTAATTGCCAGTAAGAATCTTGAGTGGCCTTCTGTGGGTTGGCATGAGAACAAAACATCAATAAATGATTTTGTGGATATTAATCGATTTGCAAATATTATCTCACCAATTGTTATGAAGGGAATGATATTCCTACACGTGCTTCTAGCAATTGTTACTGGTATTTTGATCGGTTTCTTCATCATTGAAACCATAATCTCATTGGAATACTCTCAAGATATCTACTACTGGTACAGATCGATGGCTGCGATTGAACTCATCGTCACCTATTCCCTGATAGGAGCCGTGCTATATCCGCTAACTGCAATAGTTTCTAGGAGACCATTTTTTAGATATTCATGGGATAATATGAATCAATGGGTAAATATTATTGAGATCACGAAGAAGATTCAATTGGTTACTTATAATCTTTACATGATTTTCTTTTTCTCAAGTACCATTCTTTATCATAATGACATCAATTATAATTACTATGAGTGGGATACAGTAATAACATCCTATTATAGACCTATGAACGGTTATATGGATACTAATGAATTCATCTACACTGCATTTCCAGTCGTTTTATTATTTTATCTTGGACTGTTGTATTACAAAAATAATATTCAGGGATCTGAACTAAAACCGATTTCAAGGTCTGATAAATACAAAATCAGAAGTAATTTAGCAATTGTTCCTTTTATTATACTGCTTTATTACCTGCTTATAGAAACTGCTTATGAATTATCCAGATATCGTGAATTGTATTATAATCGCAGCTTTGGATACTTTCACACACCATACAGTACAGGTACTACTCTATTAGTATGGTTGTTAATTTTAAACACCTCAGTATTATTATTGGTAAAATTCAATAAAATTTCACTGATTCATATAAAGGCCAATCTGGTACGTCTCAATCAAGTTAGCGCGGGATTGCTTCCCTTCACCTTCTTATTCAATTATCTCTGGTATGATCTGATAAATCTATATTACATGAGTCCTAATTACATTGGTTATTATTTCTTAATTCTCCTATCTATCTCCCTAGTGGCACTAGCCTATGCCTACTTTTTCAGAAGGATACTAGATAAAATTATAATAATTTTGAAATTAAATGATAGAATTAAAGAAAACAAGCCTGAAAATATAGGAGTCGAAAAAGATGAACCTGGAAAAATTTGAGAAAATTTATTTCGTTTGTTCTGGAAATATAATAAGATCTGCATTTGCAGAACTATATCTCAAGCAATTATTGGTTGATAAATCAGATCCAAAAATTGGATCATTTGGAACCACTTACCACAATACAAGGATCCATTATAAGGCACATGAATATTTGTCAGATTTAGGAATCTAAACAGACCATTTTGTACCCACGCATATCTCAGAGATTACTCTTGATGATCGGGCAATAGTTTTTGGAATGACAAAAGAACATCTTCAGTTGGTAAACGACCAGTGGAGAGGTTTTCCAAATTCATACCTCTTATCAGAGATAAATGATGAAATTATTGAGATTGCAGATCCATATTTTGCAAATAACCAAAAATTAGCATTCAAAAAGGCATTTAATCAGATTGTAACCTATATTGATCATCTCCACACCAAAATTAGATAACACTGTAATATTTTTTATTCAGTTTTTAATCTCTTTATAACAGGTAATTTTGAATATTTTTTAATAATATATGCCTAGAAAATTGTTATTGGAATTAAGGAGGATTGGTTCTCAGATGGATGATGAAGAAAACACAACAGGCCCTGATCTAACAGGACCCCAACCTCCAAATCTTGGATCTGGTCCAAACTTATCTGGACCACAAGCTCCGAAACTAGGTAATGTTGTGATCCGAGAGGACCCTGAAATAGCCATATTTGATGAAATGGAAGCCATTGATGAAACTTTGAATTTGGAATTTGAGGAAAAAAAGAGAGATGGCAAACCCATACCAATAGGTAATTTTATCAGAAAATGGAAATCAAAACAACGACAGATCCGTTCTGTACTCCTAACATTCATGTCATACGAGATGAAAACTAAAGTAAACATTACATTAACCAATGAGCTAATCAATGAAAATGCGATATTGATGTTAAAGGGTCAAATCGCTTACTTTGAACAAAATATGGAGAGCATAAAATCTGGTAAAGATCCAATTTCCAAGAAATTGATGAAGAAAAAAAAGAAAGATAGAGCGAGTATTCAAGTTTTTGAGACTTTAAGGGAGTTCGTTCAGGATGAGATAGATAGATATGAACAAGAAAAGGTGGACGTGAAACCTCTTGAATATATTGAGGCTGAATTAAAGAGAATTAAGAGGGTTAAAGTAGAACCAAGGGCTACTTTTTGGTTGATATTCATTATGGGACTGATGTTGAAAAATATCAGATCCCGTGAGGAGGAGGCATTTGATATCGGACTTGATGTTCTGATGAAATATCCACCAATCCATAAGAGAACTCTGGCAGTACTGCTTAATTTTGCATATTTGTTGGTGGAAGAACTTCCTCCTTATCATATTGAAGATTGCTGGTCCAATCTAAGACCAAATCCCACGGCAACAGGCTATTCAATGGCTCACTGGTTAAAATACCGGTATGATGCATCCTCGCAGTATTATATTGAGTATGAAAGGTTCTTATCGCAATATGCCAAATCATTCGGCAAAATACATGGTAGAGTGCTGCCCAAAAGAAAAGAGGCCTATCAAAATTGGATTAATCGGGCATGTAGTTCCTTGGAGAAAGGAATGATGAAATCAGATCTATTACTTGACAAAGCCAGAGGAAAATCACTCGAAGGCATGTTAGTTGTCATGATCGATGAGATGGAGGAGGAATTAGGCAAACGTGAATACGATGATGATGATAAGTTAATTAATCAACCTCCAGGAGGAG
>DAOUUM010000418.1 GCA_030668165.1 Candidatus Heimdallarchaeota archaeon | reverse complement strand
TAATAAAACCACAATAGTAATTGATGAAATACCATATTTGAAAAATAAGAGTGCTATAATTGAGCAAATTAGCGAACTGATTGAGGACAAAAAAATTAATGGATTAGTGGATGTCAGAGATTTATCTAAGGATAAAATTAGGGTAGAATTAATCTTCTCTGATATTTCAGAATCCCAGATTGATAAAATTATGCATAAACTATTCAGAGAGACAGATCTGGAGGTGAATTACAGAGCTAGAATTGTTGCTATGGTTGGAGATAATGATAACAAATTAGGAACAAGTAGGAAAGAAGCTAAGATACTGAATATTAAGGAAGCGATTTTTACTTTTCTAAAATTCAGGGAACATTATTTAAGATCGATAATTAAAACTAGATATATTGAAACAGAGGTAAAAGCAGATGTATTAGAAGGTAAGCTAATAATTATTGATAACGTGATCGAGTTTATACAATTATCTAGTAATGCAAAATCCCCAGAGGATTTACGAAATTCTCTCAAAAATCGATTTTCTTTAACTAATCCACAAATTGGCGAAATTATTGAACTAAAATTATCAAATCTAAATAAGGAAAAAATTACTATCGAATTAGAAAAATTAAATCAAGAAATCCAGGTGATGGATAAACAACTAAACAATAGAGATGCAATTTTGCAGTATATGAAAAAAGATTTTGAGAGGATTAAAGAAAAATATGGCGATGATCGGAGAACAGAGATTCTTGAATACTAGCTCTCCTGCGTCAATATAATGAAAGTGGCATGACCAAATGTGTAAATTTACATCCATCTACCTAAAACAAACTAGGTCAGTATCTTATTGCTAATCTCTATGAGATTACCTGATGGGTCTCTGATATATATGGAATTCAATTTTCCCTGAGCCCCATTGCGGATTACTGGACCTAACTCTATTGGGACCTGCCAATGAATAAGGTGTTTCACCACATCATCCAGTTTCTGAGTTGTAAGAAAACATAGGTCATCAGAACCTGTAGTAGGATATCTCGCAACCAGGGTCTCATCAGCCTCATCACGAAATTTAATCAGTAATTTACCTAACTTGGCACCATACCTTCCCCCATATTCATACAATTCCATTCCCAGCACATTTGAGTAGAAATGAGTTGATTTATCAATGCTTAACACAGTAAGTACCAAATGATCAAGTGTTTCCAGTTCTATCATGTGTCACACGGTGTATAATAAGATATTAAAATCTAATCTAAGTTCAAAAAATTAAAGTTATGACTAGTTGAAAAATTAATATATTTTATTGTATTACTTATTGGAGGCACTTACGCGATCTGTCCATCTTTAACATAGATATCTCGATCACCGTATTTGATGAAGTCCTTGTTATGGGTGACCAGACCAATTGTTATTCCAGTTTCCTCATGATATCTTTTGAGCAATTGCATGATTTTTTCACCTGTAACCTCATCAAGATCTACTAGCAGATAGAAATGAATCTGTACTTGGTCTCACCAATTACTGACAGGTAGAGGGCACAGCGTCTGCCATTATAAGGAGAGCTGTCTCACTCAAAAAATGGATGAAAGATATCACACTAGTCTTCGATCATGACAAAATCTGCCATGATATCTGAAAGCTCAAAGAATTGAAATTTCAGACTGGGTGACGGAGAAGTGAACGTCACACCGGTTCCTGAAAATTATTGAGATGAGAGTTTTATTAAATTAAGGTGGGGAATGTTTACTACTTCAATGATTTTTATACATCCCAAATTAAACATTCAGGTAGCTGAAGTCAATAAACAATGTTTTTATCTATAATTTAAATTAATTCAAATATTTTATTAGTAATTTTCTCACAAAGTTTTTAATTCATCACATTTTACAGATATTTTATCAATAAGGTGTTATACATGAAATCACACAAGTTTGCTATTATTATGATCCTCTCACTTTGTCTTTCATTTGGGACAAATCTACCTCTTTCAACTCAAGCTGACACTCTGCATGTTCTGATCACAGAGGTGCTTTATGATGCTCCTAGTAGCGATCTCACAGAGGAATGGGTGGAGTTATATAATCCCTCAAGTGTAGATATTTCGATAGATGGTTGGACTTTAAACGATAATTATGATAGTTTTGGATTAACTGGATCAATAGCTTCTGGTGAATATTTTATTATTGCACGAGATAGTACAGCCTTTCAGAATCTATATGGATTTACTCCAGATATATCCGGTTCAGATCTTGCACTAGGAAATAGTGGAGATCTTCTAAGACTAAAAGATGCATCTAGTACAGAGATTGATATGGTTGCTTGGGAGAATGAAGTTGCAGGATGGGATATATCTGCGATTGATACAACTATCAGAAGAATCTCAAATACCGATACTGATACAGTGGCCGATTGGGAAAATTCCAACACTATTGGTGACCCAGAATCAGGTGCCTATGTGCCTCAACCTCCAGATGATATAATTCCGATTGTATCTATTGATAATCTGCTTAATGGTTCCACAGTATCCGGAACAGTAAGCATTCAGGTCAGTGCAACAGATAATAATTTGATTTCATCATATGAAATATTGATAGATGGAGAACTAAAATCAACCAGTAATTTATTCAACTGGAATACACTGAATGTTTTGGATGGCAATCATTTAATCCTGGCAAGAGCACAGGATAATTCCAATAATTGGGGAGAGGATGAAATTAATCTAATTGTTGATAATTCTGATTATGTACCAATAGATATTCCCGCAATTAAATTTATGACATATAATATCGAGGAAAGTGGAGCAAATTCAGATTGGATTGAGGTGGTAAAGGCAGAAAATCCAGATATTATTGTGTATATCGAGACTGGAATCTGGGATGATGGGAGCAATTTACTATTCAACAAACATCTATCAGATTTAAACACTTATTTTATAAATGAGATCTCTTATGTTGGTAATACCGGTCAAAATATTGGATTTTCAACCAGTGGAGAAGCAATTATGTCTAGATACCCAATTATAAGCACAACTCAGCTTGCAGATGTAATATTGGATGATGGTACTAGCTATGATGTCTCTCATGACTTCATGGTCTGGGAGATTGATGTCAGTGATGAGATTTTGTATGTGATTGGTGCTCATCTCAAGTGCTGTGGGGGTTCTGATAATGAGGTGAAACGAGAAAAAGCTCAGGAAGGAATTAT
>DAOUUM010000567.1 GCA_030668165.1 Candidatus Heimdallarchaeota archaeon | reverse complement strand
CAACACAAGTCTGGAAAATGTAGTTAAAACTACAATTTTTCTGACAGATATGGAGGACTTTGCAGAGGTAAACAAGATCTATGGAAGTTATTTTCTGAATGAACCACCTGCCAGATCCACCGTTGAGGTTTCAAGACTACCTGTTGGAGCACGTGTGGAAATAGAAATGATAATTGAGATCCTGTGAAATTAAGATAATGATAATTATTAACACAAAATAGGTAAATATACTATTCAATTACCGGTAGTCTTTATTGATAACACTGGCGACTTATTTCAATGACACGAGAGGTAATAATCGATCTTTTGAAGAATCATGGCTATACTGCATTTGAGTTGTCACAAAGACTTAACTGGGCAACTCATAAAATTGAGAATGATCTTGAGCACATCCGAACCACTGTGAGAGCGGATCCAGACTTTCAGTTGCTCATCAATCCAGCCGGTTGCCAATTATGTGGATACCAGTTTTCCAATGCGAAAATCAAGGCCCCGACTCGATGCCCGGAGTGTAATAAAGAAAAGATTAAACCACCATCTTTCATCATTCAAAAAAGATAAACTAAGTTGATATTTTTATATTCTGATGATTTAAGATAGCTTGGGTTTTAAAAAAAATTGATTTCAATAATTCCTGTTCCTAATATACCGATATTAAATGATGAAGGCACATTTTGGGAGATAATAATCTCGTCACTAAAGGATTTGATTGAGGATAAGGATGTTCTGGTGTTTGCACATACTCCTTATTCAAGAGTTTTTGGGCCAAAATATACAATCAACAATATTATTCCGTCTGAAAAGGCCAAGGAAATTGCAGAGAGCCTAGAGAAAGATCCCCGAAAAATTGAAATTGTACTCAGATCCAGTAACCAGGTGATTAAAACTGGCAGGAATGTAATCATTGCTGAGAACAAGGCTGGTATTGTATGTGCAAATGCGGGATTGGATGAGTCAAATGCAGGTTTGGGATGTGTGATTGCTATACCTGATGATCCGGATAAGTTGGCCAGGGAGATGAGGAGCCTCATAAAAAAGGAACTTAATCGAGATGTGATTATTATAATTTCAGATACCGTGGGAAGGGCTCTGAGAAAGGGGGCGGTGAATATTGGCATTGGGGTGGCAGGGATTCCTGCTATGAAATCTGAGATTGGCAAACCCGATCTATTCGGTTACACCATGAAGGTATCCCAGATAGCAATTGCAGATGAATTGGCATCAGCAGCCGAGTTAATCCAGGGTCAGACAGATGAGGCCTCTCCACTGGTAATAATTAGAGGATATGAGGTCAATTTTGAAGGAGAAGAATCTGCCAGAGTATTAAATAGACCAGAAGATGAACGATTATTCAAATAGAGGATTGTAGGATAATTATTTTATAAATAAGTGATTACAATTCTCTTTCAACGATGGACAGAACTTTGTCTTTCTTGGCTGAAACTCCAGCCAGTAAGGCATTCACCCTCTCATTCATCTCGCTTTTTATTGTGTCGTCTTTAATACTTCCCAGATTGATTCGAACATTCAAAAGTGCACCCCTAACTGCAGATTCTGCAAATAATGCTGCAACACCAATATCTGTAATAGCATTTTTATTGCCCTGCTGAGCAACTGTATGGGCAAGATCCAGCACCTTATCAGAATACTCTGCAACCTCAAGCGGTACCTTGGCAGCTTGGATCATTGCTTTTTGAATTGCTTCCGGTCTGGTGGGATCATCCCTTGATATTCTGAATGAGTTCATCACCTGATTAAATGCACGGGTATCATCATCAACGAGCTCTGTTAGTTTCAACT
>DAOUUM010000113.1 GCA_030668165.1 Candidatus Heimdallarchaeota archaeon | reverse complement strand
TGGCAATTGTTATCCAATTGACAAATTTGCGACCATCCAGATCGGTATTGCCTGGATCTGTCTGATTGATAGTATCTGTAAATCCATCAAGATCAAGACTGTAATATCTGATGGCCAGGGTTCCTAAAACGATAAATAAACTAGCCAACCAGGTAATCTCAACAATTTTAGGACTATCAATAATTAAAATTATAGTTGAGATTATGATGGCAATAAGACCAGCTATGCCAAGTAGAAATGGTAGCATAAATCGAGAAGAAGTGTTCATCATAATCATAATAATGAAACTCACTTTAAATCTGTGACGAGTAAAAGATGCAAAAATTTACAATTTCACATAAGGGCTTCTTGGATTATATTGTGTGAGAAAATCACCAACGATCCCTGCAAATACAATCCATTTTCTTGTAGATAATGCTTTGGCTATCTTCTGCCCATATGTGGCCAGACAGGGAGTTCCCGCAGTAGATACATGAGGATGAATATTGGATCCAGTATACCTTGCCGCTTTAATATTCTTGCCAATAGCATAGAAACTACTAAATTTACCGATGATTATTTTGTAATCACCTGACCAAATACTCGTTTTTTGTCTCATTATTGAACGATTTTGCATATCAAGGACAAGAGAAGATCCTACAATTTCAAAGTCACTTATCATATTTGATTTTTTCAGGAGCTCCAACTCGGTCTTATCCTTGTCACTGAACGCTCCATCAAATACAAATGCCTGATTAACTACCTCCATAGCCTTTGCTGCCCAACGTTCGTATTGATCCTGCATTGCCTGGTAATTTTCACTCTCAGATGAGGTGAATTGGTTCTGGGATAATTTATCAAAAAATTTCTTATCATCAAAATTTGATAAATTATTATTAGGAATAGCTAAGTATGCCGTATTGTTTTTAATATAACCACAACAAAAAGAGTTACCATGTGTATCATTAATATCGATAGCAAGTGCACCTTTTGGTATTTTAAGAAGATGTGCATACATTAGATTTGTACCGGACCAATCAGATCTAAATCTGACTACTGGTCTATATCCATTGTATATGCTGTTTTCATCAATGCCCTGAATATTAGTGATATGCCCAAAAACATTGACAGTGGTTCTTATCTCAGCCAAACTCGCACCAAATTGTCTCACTACTGCTCTGATATGCTTGCATCTATCCATGGGTGGGCTAAGTTGTTGTCTTCTGTTCCTCCAATCCATGCAACCACAGATATACTCATGTTTCCTAAAATAAGTTCCATCACTGACTTTCTGTGATTTTGACACAACATATTTTAACTTGGGTTCTCCGTTAACCATTTTGGGAATAACCCACTGATATTCATATTGGTCTGGTCTCAGTGTCTGTACTTCAAATATTTCGCCGGTATATTCTACCATTCATTTTACCTCCTTATTTAAATAAACTGAGAGCGACTGGGCATTGCCTTTTTCGTCTTCTCAGCTTCTTTGCTCTCTTTTGAATTCTTGCATTTTTCTTTTGCTGCATCAGTTCTATGACTTTTACCACAGTATTTACATGTCTCTTTGATCAAACTCGAGTATTTTTTGACCAGTGCCTTGTAATTCATGGGTAACTCAAGTACTGTGAGTTCATTACTATCGATCTGGTAACCCCTCAGATTATTATCTTCGCCAAGTGTGTCAAGAAAAATTTTAGTTGCCACAGATCCGATGATATAGGAACTGAATATTATATTGGCTTCATTACAATGCACAGGCTCAGTTGGATCTTTCAGTTGTGCCTTCATACTTTTGAGATACCATATTTTTGCAATCTCATCGGAGAGTGAAAAGGAATAAATCATTCCCAGTGTGCCTCTTGATCGAATATCTATTACATGTCCCTTTAATTTACTAATTGCATTGAAAATTCCCAATCTGGCCTTGATTGAATCAGTTGCCAGTATGTAATAATCAGTTGCACCAATCTTACTCCTAGCTTTTATCTCCTTGTCAAAGGTGTGAACAAGCTTGGGTTCTAGATTTCTTGTCTCAATTATCTCTTTCATGGCAATAACTTTCTTCATTCCAACCTGAGAGGACAGGAATGGTCCACCTGATATATTGCGATTTTCCAATTCATCAAAATCATAGAGATTGAATTCCGGTACCCCAATTTTGGCTAGAATATTAACAATATTTGATCCAAGATGGCCAATTCCAAATACAGATACCGATTTTAAAGTGATAGTCTCATTAACTAGCCCAGAATGTGCTTCTGGAACCGACAATACCAAGGACAATGATTTCACCCTGCTACTATTCCGCCTTCCATAATCATTATAATCTGGATGTCAGATCCCATCTCCACCAGATGAAAGTCTTGAAGTTCAACCTCAATACTGTTAAGTGAAACTCTGTGATTTCCTATCTGCTCAATTAGTGGTCTACTATTATGCTGATATATCTCAAGCACTCTGGCTAGTGTTAATTTGCCCTCATCATCCGCAAAAGATTCAGGATTAATATACATTGGTTCTAATTCTTCATTGTGAAAAATAACTCTGATTTCAGTCTTACTCATTTCATTCTTACTCCTATTTGGGTGTATTCACCCAATGTTTAACCAAACCAACATTATAGCTCGGTAAGAATTATAGTCCATTTCCTAATATAAACACATACTGACTCTTATTTGGAAGTGAAACTATTAAAACAATGGTGATAATCGAGCTCTTCTAATATACCCGTAAAAATTTGTTCAACAGGGTGATAATCTGGGCATTTTTCACTTGTAATTAGGTCTTGAATAATTTTAATAATAAGTAATGCAATTACAATGTATGATTAATCTATATATTGATGATATTGTAATTCAATCCATGAGAGTACTCTGTAATATCAATAAGAAATATGAATGGGCAGCAGAACTCTGGGGTTCCAATAATGAAGGAGAGATCACCATAACTGATTTATTACTATCAAAACAGGTTGTGGGCAGATTTGATATCAACCAGTCAATCTCTCAAGAAACAAGAAACCAGTACCAGAGAGATACAAGATTTTATCATATGATGAACAATAAAATTGAATATGGTAAGAAACTAATCGGATGGGTTCATAGCCACAGTACTATGGAGGCATTTCTCTCTGAAACTGATAGAACACAGATCAGAAATTATCTAAAAAATGATAAATCACTTGAATTGTTGCTATCATTTGTCGTGAGTACAAAAAGACAGAAGCGGAATAGGTTAGGTAAAAAAGTAATAATTGATAGAATATTGAGACGGACAAATAACTACATTCCATCCATTGAGATCAAATTGTGGATAGATGGATTATATGAAAACAAATCCTATTTTGATTATGAGATTGATTTGAAGAAATTCAAGTTCTATACTAAAAGAAAATTGCACAGTACAATTCCTATTAATCTAAGCAATGAACTAGAAAGAGAATATAAAGATCTGGTGGTTATTAAGAAAATGAAAAATACAAAAAATAAAAAGGGTATAAAGATAGTGAAACCAGCAAAGAATATGAAGTTCGAAAAGGACTGGGGAACTGAATATCTCTAAAATCACTAGAAACCAAATATAAACTTTGCATTATTCATGACTATATTCGCAAAATCATCTAGTTCAATCTCCTTGATCTCAGCTATCTTGGTGGCAACCACACTCACATCTGATGGATAGCTTCGAGGTCCTTTCTTCCGTTTCTGTCTGATCACTGGAAGTGCGGGAGCATCCGTCTCGGTTAGTATCCTCTCCACCGGGGTCTCTTTCACCATTTCCATAAGTTCATTAGCATAAGTATGTGGACCTCCAAAGGAGAGGTAACAACCCATCTCCAGCAATTTTTTCCGGGTCTCCTTCTTACATGTACAAAAATGGATCTGGATCTTCAGTTCATCAGCCTTCTTTTCCCTGAGTATTCTAACTAGATCATTATCAGCATCTCTGGAATGGATGGCTATGGGTAGATTGAATTCATGAGCCATTTCAATTTGATCTGCAAAGAGTTTCTGTTGCTTTCTCTGCATACCATCGTTCTTCTCCCAGTGATAATCCAATCCAATCTCACCGATTATATTGGGTGGTCGATTCTCCAATTCCCATCTGAGTTTTGCCAGCTGTGGTGCGGTATCTCCAAATTCCTTAGGTATACCTCTTCCAAGGCCCACAGAGCGGAGAATCTCCTTGAAATCTTTTTGTGATTCATAGTGATTATAATCTGCCGGGTAACTTATGGTATCCACAATATAATCAACATTTTTTTCTTTTGCCTGCTTTATGAAATAAACATACTCATCCCTTGTAGTCTCCCTTTTGTACCAGTACGCCAGATGAGCGTGACAGTCTATAAACCGCATTCTAATTAATTTGACTAATCAATTAAAGAAAAATATTTTGGTTTTACTAGAATATATTCTCATCAAAATGAGTATACATTTTTTTAAAACCCTATGAAGTAACAAATCTGCCACTTTCACACGTTCTGGTGAGATGATTTCACCACTACTCCAACTTAAACATATATTGTATGCATTAATGATGATGATCTTTGAAAAGGCATCAAAACAAGTATGGACGATAAAAATCAAATTAAATCAAAGAAGCACATATTTCAATTCATTAGAAGTAATCATACAAAGCTCAAGAAAAAAACTTTTTATTCAGTATAATTTATTTCTTTCATATTACTGCATCAAGTATAGCGTAATCTAATTAAGGTGTAGTAATAGACCTAATCTATATAACAGGTTGTTGATGAGTGGCAGACGAGGACTTCAAAATCATATTCTCCGGGCTTGATAAGGCCGGTAAGACAACGATATATAAGAGGACCATGGAAGAGATGTCTATCGAAGACATCGGTGATTCCAAACCTACCAGAGGTATAGAACGCCATGAACATGATTGGCTTGATACTGATTTCTCTGTTTGGGATCTTGGAGGACAGGTGAACTACCGTGAGGCATATCTAGGTAAACCTGAAATTTTCCAGCAAACCAAAGCAATGATTTTTGTGGTTGATATACAGGATATTGAACGTCTTGATCAGGCCTATAACTACTACGTCGATATTTTACAGATCCTTGTCAATGTGGACCCCAAACCTAAATTATATGTACTATTCCACAAATTCGATCCGGATGAGATTGGTAAGTTAAGAAATAATTTTTACAAGGCAACCCGATTGTTCAGGAATGCTGATAAAATTATTGGTCAGAAATTCAAGGGCTTGGCAACAAGTATCTACTCAAACACGATAGATCTGGCTATCAAGAGAATCTTGTTTGAGAATTTTGATAAATTCAAGGAAGAACCGGTTGGAACCGCTAAGGCAACCGTTCCATCCAAGTTAAAGATTGCATCGGATCAGAGCGCACCTATACCAAAGGCAAAATCCACATCTCCTCCCGTTCTTGATTCCACACCCTCACCAATGCCCCCCGCTCCAAGTGAACCTGAAACCACAGAAATTCCTGAGGTTACTGAACTTCCAACTCCAGCAGCTGAAACAATACCTGTTGAAAAGGAGTCCCCGGTAGAAGAAGTTTCTGCAGAGGTTGAGGAAAAGGTAAGTGAAGAACCCGATCTAGAAACGGTGTTGGAAGATTCAACTCCCACCTTTCTTGATGATGTGACAGATGAGATCGTGGATAGGCTTACATCGGTTATTAATAAACGGATGAAAGATACACCTGAAATAATTGCGATATCCATACTATCAAGTGATGGAAAGCAGGTCTTAGGTGTCGCCAAAACAGATCTTGATTACAAGAAGTTGGATACCCTGAAAAATGTGGTTGGTAGTCTTAATCCCAAAAGTTACTTTAAAGAGTTATCAGATATAGAGTATCGTGGCCTGGGACACCTACCATTCAATGATTTTGATATTTATTTTGCCAGGGCAACTGATGATTTTGCTGTGGCAGTGCTAGCAACCGATGTTTCTACATTTATGTTGCAAAATGCCCAGAGGATAGTCAAATCTATCAGACAGGGAATTGGTTCCGTATCTGATGATGAAGATAGTGAGGAGCCCAAAAAGAAGAAGAAGGATCTGGTGTTTGATCTGAGATCCAAATTAAAATCGATTTCTGGCCTTGATGACATTTAATTTCATTTTTATTAAATGATCACTCCTAAATTATTTAACTTACTGAACTTATTCCTATTCTTAATTGAAAGTAGATATCCTTCATTTTCAGTAAATTTGTTGAATTCATCTTCTATTTATCCATTCAAAAACATTTAAATCTATTCCACTTACAATTTCATTCACCATGAAATACAATACCTACAAAGAAGAATTTCTAGAGAAACAGGTAGAACTGGTCAATAAGGTTACAGAAGGATGGAATTTTGGATACCCTGATGCTGAACAACTAAAAGAGGTATATGGAAGAGAAAATTTCACTCCAGATACTCGTCATTATATTTTATTAGAAGATGAATTAGTGGGTTTTGTAGCATCTGCAGTTGAAAACAAAGAAGGTGAGATCCAGTACGGAAGTATTCAAATCCCGTTTGTAAACGTTGCTGATAAGCAGAAGAAGCAAGAACTAGAAGTGGAACTTATGGAGAGGGCAAAATCAACTCTAAAAGAAAAAGGAGTAGACATTATTAGATCCAATTTCAATGAGGACTGGCCCATTGATTTTGTAAAATCACTATATGATGAAAAGGACCCCATTCAGAGAACTGCAGAAATGCCTAATTTCAAAGAGATTGAGCTTGGACCATCCTCAGGAAAGGTTGTGGAGATCGATATGGAGAAGCATTTAGATGCCTTTCATAAAGGAGTTACTAATCAATTTCCAGAGATGACTATGGAACAAATGATAAATATCCTCAAACAGGCACAGGAGGGACAAGGTTATGTAAAAAATTTTCTGGCAATTGAAAATGATACGGTTGTTGCACAGGGAAGAGCAGGTACCTTTGAAGACCAAGCCTTTATCGTTATTTTTGCATATCACAATGATGGTGTTAAGTATAAGGCAGAGATAATCCGAAAATTAGTCAACGAGATTAAGGATATGGAAGGACTGAATATAGTTCGACTCATGCATACTTATTCAGATGCTGCTCCTGAAGTGGGATTCGATGAATTCAAACTCAAATTTTCTAAAATAAAAAGATATGAAATTAACCTAAATTAATCCATAATATCATTTCAAAGAGTTATTTGGATATAATTTGTAAATAATTCATAGCACCAAGCATTATTGCATTTGGTTCTATAATATAGTAGAGATTCAATCTGTGAAGTAGTGGTTTCATTAATTTATGATCAAGAATATCGCGTTTGAATTCTGATTTGGTCATCCTTGGTAATAAATTTCTCAACAAATCACCATAGAGAAAGATTCCCACCTGGGGATCATAAACCAAGAATAACTGCTGAATAGATTTGGCAAGTGCTGAGACCATCTTACTGATCACAAAATTACAAATTTCACAACTAATCTTGCCAGTTGAATGATGGATTATTGCTTTTGCTCTATCCTTGCTCTCTGATAACTCAAATCGGTGATTATTATCCTCATATCCAAACTCATCTTTGGAGTGGTACTCATAGAGATTGTTTATTCCCTTGGCTGAGCATACATCTTCCAGAGTTACACTTCCATGATTACTAATGAAATCGCGGGCAAAATCCAAATCATAATTGTCCAGGGGTACAAAACCAGTATGACCCATCTCTGTCCCAATTATATTATAGTCTCCCTGAAATATTGATTCAGCATCCTCCTTTCGTCTCTCTCCTATTCCCAGAGTACTACCATAACCTGTACCGATACCCACGACCACAAAATTATTTCTATCTCCTGGATGATTGGATTTTATCACATCCAAATAACCACCAGCTGGTGCTTTTGGTAGATAATAACCTATGCTCTCTATATCATTGATAAAATATATGTCATCAGTTCCCAAAATCTCCACCAATTCTCTTTTACGGATGGTCCAATCCAGATTGGTTATCTTAATCATATACTGATCCAGGATAGGTGCAGCCACTGCCAGACAACATGAATTGATCTCCTGATTTTTCACAAACT
>DAOUUM010000123.1 GCA_030668165.1 Candidatus Heimdallarchaeota archaeon | reverse complement strand
ATGATTTGATCAGAACATGTTTATTTACTCCAGAGGGGTTTGCTCTGATACCTGCTTTTGCACCACCAAAAGGAATATCCACAATTGCAGATTTCCAGGTCATTTTTCTGGCCAATAGAAATAGTTGATGTGGAGTTATAGTTGGTGATATCCTTATGCCTCCCACACCAGGGCCAAGAGTAGTATTATCAATAACCAATACTGCTTGCATATTTGTTTCAGGCTCATAAACCTGCAAAACTTCCTCTGGTCCCCACTTGTCTAGGAAGGCTGAAACATTAACCTTTGATAAAGTATCAATTATTTTGTCCACATTTAGTATTTCAGTTTCGTTTGGATTTTCCATTGTGGGATCGACAAATAATAGTGAAATTAAAATATAAAAAGATGGTACTTTACATGGAAAACTGTGCCTTTTTTTTATTTCCTTTGTAAAAAAGCCGCGATGAATGGACTCAGAGTTTGATGTGTGTGCGCTATTTTTATTTATTAATTAAATATATTATGCTACATGCTATCATTTTATATAAGAAATAAAAAGTATGGTATACAGATATGGGCGCACAAGACAAAATTCTTTCCCGATCGAGCAAATCACCAAATCTTTTTAAGATTAATTTAAGTAAAGGAGGCTCTGAAACATGCATGATCTTTTGAAAGACCCCATTAACATAAAATTGGCAAGACTTCTTTGCTCCGGGTTCGGAGTTGAGATAAATATCAGCGAACTATCGCGTATTTTGAACAAACATAGAAATACAATTGATAGCAGAATCGATAAAATTGTAGCAAGCAAGATTGTTGATCCACCATATTGTCCCTTCAAGTATCTACAAACTATATATCCCCTGATGGTAATCGAGAAGGCAGATTTCCCCAGAGATGCAAGAACTAATGATTGGATCGAGACGGACCCATATATTGAAGCTGCGTACTTTGTCAAAGATGAAGAGTACAACACATTATTAATCGAATACCATCAGGATGTTTATTCTTATCAAAAATGGAAAGAAGAAGTAAAACGAGAGGAAAGGATAACTCCCAGTGAGACCAGACAGCCTTCTGAAGCCCTATTTTTGAGTGTAAAGGGTGTTGTCAAATATAAAACCTTCTCACCTATCGGACATATTGAAAAAAATTATAAGGAGGGCAGATTAAAAACTATTAATGGTCTGGTATTGGATGATCATTACCTCGATATATTCAAAGCTCTATTGAGAGGAAAAGGATTGAGAATAAATGATTCCAAAATAGCTGAGGAAATGGATTTACATCGTAAAACAGTGAAAAGACGTATTGAAAGGTTGATTTCTAATGATATCATATCAAATCCGGTATGTCGATTTCCCCGGATCTGGGCTCCACCTGAACATTTTCAGGTTATCTCGTTATATGAGATTAAGCGGAGAAAGGAGATTGTTATGTCTGCATTTATGAGGGATCCCCATGTTACCATGATCATCAAAACCCACACTGGTCGATTTAATGTTGTGTTGATAGGATCATTTTTCAAAATGGAGGATCATCTTGCATGGCAGGAGGATTATGATCTCAGATTTCCTGGTTGTCTGGGTGCTGTTAGAAATACATATCTGTCACCAGCAATGACATTTTCCATTACACAACAATACATCTATCTGCTGTATCTGGACCAAGCTAAGCAGAAAATCAGAGGGGAATCAATTGCGGGAATGATGGGAGTAGATAATTAATCTAATACTCGATATATAGACTTGATACGTTTATGCAAAATAATTATCTTTTATTTCTAAATAAGATCATCAGTTGAACTTTACGTAAAATATAAAATTCTCGTAACTATCAAGGTGATGCTACATCTGGGATACTGATATGAGCCCTTTGTATCTGGTTTGTAACCAGATACGCTAGTTGGTATGGATCAAGTGTGTCGATATAATCGTTTCTGATATTTCTGGCAGCATTCAGATCTGCATTTAGGGAAAAGCCACAGGAACGGCATAAAAACTCACTTCTCCTCCTGTTTTTTTTGGAGGTGTAAGTACACCGTGAGCATTTTTGTGAGGTGTATGCTGGATCAACATACTCCACCCTGATCCCATTCTCTGCTGCCTTGTAGTTAATAAACAGATCCAGCTGATAGAATGCCCATCGGTTGAGATCGCTTCTCAGTGATTTAGACCTATTCTTTCCCGCTTTTCTGATACCTTTCAGATCCTCCAGTACAATTACTGATCCTCTTTCCATATTTCCAACAATTTTTTTACTAATACAGTGGTTCACATCTCGCTGAAACTGTGTCTCTTTCTTTGCAATAGACCTCAATCGTCTCTTTGCAGAACGAGTGCCTTTCTTCTGAAGGGTTTTTCTGTTGTGAGAATATCTGTTTCTCAGCTTTTTAACCCTGGAACCATTGTGAAAACTATTATCTGAACCCACTGCAAGATTGACAATTCCCCTGTCAATACCGATGATATCTCCATTGGCTATGAATCTCGGATCATCCCTCTCCACTGATACATGGATGTAGAATTTTCCATCTCTGAACACCAGATCCAGCGACTTGGTATCCCAATCCTGATATCTCCTGTAGTAACTGTGAATTGTGATAGGAATCTTGATTCTCTTGCCTGAGATATTGGCAAGAGTTATGTTACCAGCACCCAGGGTAGATGATCTTTTGTCATACCTGATAGCCATATATTTATTGAATTTGGGTGGAGCTCTTCTTCCCCTCTTTTTTAGAACCCTCATGGTATCAACTGCCTTCATCCTGGCAGAGATTATGAGTTGTGAGGGTAGATTTGATTGTGTTCTGACATCCCTGTAGGTGAGGTGATGTATCTTCACCTGGGATATCGTATTCAGATAATATGTTTTCTGTGCAATGTAATTTGCAATTTTTGAGTACTCGTGCATGGTATCCAGCAGTATTTGCCTCTGATATGGATCAAGATCCAGAGGGATTCTGATGGTACGATTACCCATAATATGATATACTCACACAAGTATTTGAATCTAATCCACACCACCCCGAAAGTAATATTTGTGAGGAGCAGTAATCATACTGCAAATAGCCTGTACATATAAAATGAATTGAATGACATCCGAAAGTAATTTTACGTAAACTCTGTAATGAAATTCAAGATAACGAAGGGCTAAATTTCATATTCTAGTTATTCTACTATCTGTCTCTTTTTAAAATGGATGATATAAGATAATTCATGGTACAACTTGATCCAAAAGCTGCAGCAGCAGCCCTAGACAAGAGCAAGGTCGCGATAGATCCCAATCAGGCAGCTAGAGTCAGGCAAGATATTAATCTTAAAAATACAATCAACGCAATTAAGCACACAGTGGTGGTTTCCTCTGGTAAGGGAGGAGTTGGTAAATCAACTGTTAGTCTCAACTTGGCAATTTCATTTGCTCAGAAGGGGTATAAAGTTGGTATCCTTGACGCAGATATTACCGGTCCATCCATACCTCTAATGGCAGGTCTTGATGGAACTGATGCCAGAATTAAAGATAGAAAGATATTACCCTCAGAGGCCTATGGTGTCAAAATAATCAGTATGGATCTGCTACTTAAAGCAGACACTCCAGTAATCTGGAGAGGTCCACTTAAAATGGCAGCAATCAAACAATTCCTAGCTGACGTTCAGTGGGGAAATTTAGACGTATTATTTATTGATCTGCCACCAGGAACCTCTGATGAGCCATTATCTATCTCACAGCTATTTGAGAATATATCTGGAAATGTTATTGTCACCACGCCTCAACTAGTGTCAGTACATGATGTCATTAAATCCATTCATTTCAGTACAAAGGTTGGTATGCCAGTACTGGGTGTGATTGAGAACATGAGTGGACTAACCTGCCCCCATTGTTCTAAGCAGATTAATGTATTCTCCAAGGGTGGAGGAAAGAAAGCAGCTGAAGACCTAGGTCTTGTTTTCCTGGGAGAGATCCCACTTGATCCCAAGGTTGTATTACAAGCTGATGCAGGTGAGGCTTCAATATTGAAACCCGGTCCATTCCAAGATACTTTTAAGGTAATTTCTGATAAAGTATCTTCATTATTAAATCTTAAATAATTTCAAGAATACCAGAATTTATTTATCTCATCCACTGGATTCTCAGTGATTTTAACATCCCAGTATTTGGGAAGTTCAGATTTGTAATATGGAGTGGTGAATCTTTTCCCAATAAGAATTACGGTTCCCCTGTCCCTTGGAGTTCTGAATATTCTACCTGCAGATTGGATCACTTTAGTAATTCCAGGATTACGATAGGCATAATCAAACCCCTTGTTGAATTCAGATTGGAAGTATTCTTTTATCAGTTCTCTGTCAAAATTATAACTGGGGAGACCAGGACCAAAAATAAATGCACCAATTGCCATCTTACCTGGATAATCCACTCCCTCTGAGAAAATTCCACCCATTACTGCCAGAACTAGGTAGTTTGTGTTTTTTGATTTTAATTTTTCCAGAACATCTTTTCTTTCAATGGTGGACATGGAACTGGACTGAATTATCAGATTTATCTCATGATCTTGTAATTCTGATCTAATCCTGTCCAGATAGGCAAATGATGGGAAGAATGCAAGATAATTACCGGGTTTTGCTTGTATCACGGTAGTAATGACTTCAACCACATCTGAGGAGTGGTGGTCCCTTTCCTTGTATTTAGTGGAGATATTGGGATAGATCAAGTAGAGCTGGTTTTTCTTGGGAAATGGGGATGGATAATCCAGATATTCGGTCGAGTTGGGCAGACCCATAATATTTCTATAATATTCAAATGGGGCAATAGTGGCAGATTGTAGCAATACATTGTTAAAATTTTTGAATATGGTTTTTAATTTATTTTTTGATGATTTGCAAAGTATCCGCATTGTACTAATATCGGAATCATAGATCTGTGAGAATTCATCAGCCTTGCTCTCCTTAAGGATGGTGCTAAAATAATTAAAATTATCTGAGAAATAGATCAGATCATCTTTGACCAGTTTATCAGGACCACAGCTATCACTGATCAGCTCATCTATGTAATCAATGGTGAACTCATCAAATTGCTCCTGAAGTTTGCTTACATGCTCAATATCAATCTCAATCAGTGCATGATCTGCACTCTCAAAATCCAGTATCTGATCCTTCAAAGACTGGATGTATCTGTAAAGTTTCATCAGGATCGTTCTTCCATGTCTCTTTATTCTACTTGAGATATATGAATTATCAATGAAATCTACTATCCTCTTAACTTCCAAAATTGATAATTTGGGAGAATAGAATTCATTTACCCTGGGTACAAGATTATGTGCCTCATCGACAATTAGAATGGTCTCCTTGGAATAATAGTGCAGATAGCGTTGTAATTTGATTTTAGGATGAAATATGTAATTTAGATCTCCTACAACTACATCACAATTAAGTGCCACATCCATGGACAACTCAAAAGGACATATCTTGTACGCATGTGCCACCCGTTTGATTCTCTCGGTCTCAACAACCTTGAATTTGATGAGATCACTGACAAGATTTTCAACCATGGATATCTCATAATTGTCCTGATACTTACACACATCTCCCTCACAGTTGAATTCGTCTGTATGGCACATCTTTGATTTGGCAGTCAATAAAACTGTGGTAAAATCAGCCTTTTGGGAGATCATTGTTTTCAGAGTATCCCAGTATATCAGTTGCTGAGTTGTTTTTGAAGTTGCCACATACAATCTGAGATTGTATTTAAGTGCATATTTCAATGCAGGGTAGAGTGTTGATAGTGTTTTGCCTAGCCCTGCAGGAGCTGATAGTACCGCCCTATTCTCATCAACCAGGCAATTATCAATCTCGGAGATTATATCCTTCTGATTCTTCCGGTATTTGGTAAATGGGAAAATTAGGGCCTCAGATCTTTTTGATGAGATTTTCTTTTTTTTCACGATCCTAGTGATGGATTCGATAATCCTTTTGCCTTGAGAATTGAGAAAATCTTCCTGATCCTCAATTTTTATCTCTAGTCTATTTTGTATCCGATCTTTTGAATCGATCTGCACTAAATATGCTTGGATTGCCTTGACATCCTGATATCTGTTAAAATAATGCATGTAGAGTTGTAGTTGTTTGATATAAGCAGGATCTATCTCCTCATTTTCCTGGGTTATTGATTTTATCTCCTCAAGAATTACTTTATCATCCTCTTTGTAGAATACATCAATTTTACCACGGACTAAAAAAGTCCATTTATCGACATTAAATTCAAACTTGACAAAAAATTCAGTTTTACCAGAACTCATCACATTCTGCTGATACTTTTGATGCACCTTCTGACCTATTTTAGTTCGTAATCTGGCTGAGACATAATTCGAATTTCCACCATTTTTTACAATAGAGGCCAATTCTCTTACAGAAATGGAAATCAGCCTCTGTTTGATATCGAATTTCATCTCAATTCATGTGATAAGATATCACATAAGAATTCTATCAATTCTATCTAATAAAAAGACAGAAACAAATAGATTAGAAATTACAATTATTACTATCTCAAAAATGGTTTAGTTGTGATTAATCATTTAGACATTTTATTAAATCAATAAGGGCGACTTAATAAATGATTATTGTTTACTTTTTTTGAATTATGGTAAATCCTTTTGGCGATGCGGCAGACAGCAAAATTGCGTGGCAAGAGAAAGCTAAACAACTCGAATTTCAAGTCAGTACATTACGTACTGTTATTGCAGAAACGAAAGTGAATTCGGAACAGATCAAGAATGAACGAGATCAATTCGCTCAGACTAATCAAGTTTTGGAGGAAGAACTGAGTGAAACCAAGCAACAGTATCAGGTATTCAAGCAATTGGCCCAGGAAAGAGGGGAACGAGTTTCCGATCTTGATACAGCGCTTGAAAATAGCCAAATTCCAACCCTCAAACTTGAAAACGAGAGATTAAAGGAAAAATTGGAGGAGGCCCAATCCGAATTGGCAAGATCATCAGCGATTGAGAATACAGCTGATAATTCAGCAGATTGTGATAATCTATACAATCATCTTATTCCTTTGATGCTTCAGAATTATGATCCCGAGAATGATCGATATGATGATGCATTCAAAAATCTGGTTGAATTATGTATCGCAGAGGGAAATGTACTGAATCAGGTCATTGCCACCCTGATCAAATATGGCGGATCCGGTCCCAGAAGCAAGGTTAGATCTGTTGTTAAGGATCTTGGAAATTTTGATGTGGCTCTTGACATTTTGACTGATCAGGGAGTAATCGTTGTAATTGATGATATTGTGCAGATCTCCACGGCAGGTTCGGATATGACCAAGGAACAGAACTGGGATGATCTGGATACACAGGAACTTGTGGACCAGATGAAAACAATCTGTGACACTGAGAATACAGATACCCTGGTAAAATCACTTGATATTTTCAGAGATATCCTGCAGGAAAGAGAAGTTTCAGGAACTATTTTCTTTGAGATGCGCAAGCTCAAAGAAACTATTGAACGTGGTAACATTTCAAGAAAAGACGTTAAAGCACAGATCACCCTCTGGGAAGCAAAATTAGTTCCAGAATAAATTAATTTGCAAAAAATTCAAATCAGAGATGTTTTTGAGATAATTTATCTAAATGAAATATTCACTGCTATCCGGTGGATAAATAATTGTTAAATTAATAAATTATTTTGCCTTTTTTAGTAAATAACATCGATGTTTTTATTATATCGAAAAACATGAAGTTGTATTAGATAGTAAAGATGAAGGCAAATATT
>DAOUUM010000303.1 GCA_030668165.1 Candidatus Heimdallarchaeota archaeon | reverse complement strand
TATGGAGATTTTCTTGGGGATGACATTGATAATTTTGAGCAATGTCTACTATAGTACCATGCCTATTGCAATAATGGTGCTTTTTATCATCATCATCTTTCCCAAAGCAACAGAGATAATACGTGAGAGATACATATATACAAGGATTGGATATGTCAAGGTGAAACCTGATACTGAATTCGACGTAATCCCATTCATAACATTCATGGTCACAATCTTTAGCATGGCAGTAATTTTAATCCTACTTATGCCCAGTGGTTATGAAGACTCAGATAATCTGTATAGAATTTGGCCATTTATTCTTGGAATGGTGATGTTTGGACCTGCCATGCAATTGCAGGAGAAAACTGGACAGGACAGGTATCTATTCATGGGAGTATTCCCCACCATATCAGGACTTTTAATCACTGTTCTGAGTGTGATTGATGTTCCATGGGAAAAGATTGAGGGGATAAGAATATTTACTATTCTTTGGGGTATGGTATTTCTAATCCTTGGTGCCATAATGTATGTCAGGTTTATCAAGACCCATCCCATCATGGAGGATGAGGATCGTGAATAATGAAGAACTTGATCCAATCATCCATCAACCAACTCGTTTGAAGATTATAACCAATCTTTATGTGGTTGAGGAGGCAGATATGATTTTCTTGAAAAATAAAACTGGGCTTACTTGGGGAAATATCTCCTCTCATGTGACTAAACTGGAGGAGGCTGCTTATCTTGAGGTTGAGAAAAAGATAGTTGATAAGAAGACCAGGACAACATTAAGATTGACAGAGAAGGGTATTGAAGCATTCGAGGCATATCGAAATTCAATTCTAGAAATGTTAGGTTGAGTGTTTGGTGGAAGAACACTTGATTAGACACATAATTAATAGAAAATAATTGGATTTAAATAATAAAAATAGTATCTAGTTAGTATTTAATATGAAATTCTTTTGAATGGGTTGGATATTGGGAATTCATAATGGTTGAGAAAATAAAAAATAAAAAATTGAGAATTGGCTCACTAGCTCTGCTTTGGTCATTTTTCACCATGTCAGTGTTGGCAAATCTATCAACATTGAATGGAATATTGAATCGAATGCTCACCTTTGGAGATCCCTTGCCTTTACAATCACTCCTTAATAATTTTATTGCAGTATGGGACATTGTTGATGTGTTTTGGACCTTCTTACTTACCTCTACAGGATATCATTATCTGATGTATCAGTATGCATGGGGTGGGTTTACTATTGCTTTCTTGTTAAAAACTGCAATTAATCACATAGTCAGTACTGCAGAAAAACCAGTCTTTACAGAAAGAGAATCATTTGGACGAAGACTTAATCTGGTTTATATTCTACTTATCTTGAGTACCATCATTTTTGGAATGAACAGAGATAATTGGATACCCTATGCATTTCAGCCTGAGTGGGAGATCAACCTGATAAATAAACAACAGATCAGTGCTGGATCCTACATGATGGTACTGATGTATATCTATTTTCATGGACTTTGGCAGGATAGAACTGGATATGAAGGCTCATTGAAATTCTATAATAATCCCAAAATTCTCACCTACATGTTCGCAGCCATGATGTTAGAAAATTTTGGATCATTTGATTTCTTCCCACATGGATTGGGTTATGAGGAGATAATGGCTAATCCTCAGAGTTTTGTCAGTTTTGACAAGGTATTCCATTTCTTCATAAGTTCAGCTACCGCTGTTTTTCTATTGATGAACATTAAGAATAAAAAGCTGGTCATTGGATTTGCAGTGTTTGGGGTGGCATTTTGGGAATTATTTGAATTTGTACTCAATCCTTTCGAGAGTATAGATGCTCCCAGAGATATGATTATCAATACCTCAGCAATTGTACTTACTGCAATATTTCTGATCAAAATTGAATGGAAACCCCAAAAACTTGAAATTGAAATGATCGAACCAGAAATTGAAACCATTAAGGTCACTCCGGTAATACCAGATGAGAACAAATAGAAAAAATCTAAATATTTAAATTCAATGCAGAATCAGATATCCATTTTTCCTTATTCTCAAGCATGGGTTTCCAAGCATCAATTAACTTCTGCCCGTACTCATCATAATCAAGAGATGCCTCATGAACCACTGTGCAGAAAAGTGAAAAAAATCTTAATTGAATGAAATCTAGTATTTTTGCGAGTTCCTCATCTGGGATTTTCCTAACTGATCTGTATCCCTGAATATATTTTGGGTAGAATAGTTTAATAAATGCATCTCTGTCATTTCCACCAAATCTCCATGCCAGATGGAAAAGTGTGACTGCAATATCTGAGATAAAAAAATCATACTGGGAGTCATCAAAATCAATAATCCAGAGCTCATCAGCGATTAGTATATTGGATTCGTGTAGATCATAATGGATGAGACCATATTCAATCTCGGGATAGCTAGAAATTTTTTTAATTAGAATCCTTGCCGAGGAGCGGATTGTGGGATAGATTTTTAGGATTAAATCAATATCTCTTATTTCATGATTATTTTTCCATGTATCTCGTCTATGTGCAGGTTCATATTTCAAGGTTTCCACATGTAATCTTGCAGTTATCTCGCCCCAACGATATGCGTATCCAAGAATCTCACTTTTATTCTCAATTTTTTTACCTATTATTTTCTCAAAAATAACTGTGTATAGAATAAACTGATCATACTTGAATGAATTAACCAGACTATCATGTGAAAGAATAATTCCTGGAACATTAAGGCTATTTGATAGAAAATTGATCCATTCAATTTCAGCTTTAATATTTCCAATATCCCGTAATTTGCTATGTGATACTCTCATTATATACTTATCATCAATATCATAGATAAAATTCTCATAGGAATTGATTGCTGTAATTGTTTTGTATTCAATCGGATACTCTTCTAAGATCTGTTTGATCACACCGATTTCAGGTGTTTCTATACCAACAATCATAGTTCTTAATCTATTAAATTTCATCCACTTGTAATCTTTGTTTCTAATCAAATCTGATTTTAACAACAAAAACAATTGTATTTGGCTTTAGACGATATTTAATCTAACTTAATTTTTCGAGCAGACAGAGCCAATAATCCCCATCCAAGGACAAAAGCCACACCACCAATTGGTGTAATTGCTCCAAACCATCTTAACTGAGATAAAACCAGGATATACAGACTTCCACTGAAAAGTATTATTCCAACCAGAAAGGACCACTGTATTTGATTAAATCGTTCAAGTTTGAAATTCTTTTGTAATACTGCAACAATTAATATTGCCAGAGTGTGCCACATCTGATATCTAACACCTGTTCTGAAAATATCATAATCCTTTGTTGTTAGTAATCCTTCAAGAAGATGGGATCCAAATGCACCCAGGGCAACTGATAATCCACCAAGAATTGAGGCAATGAATATCCATTCATTGATTTTATATTCTTTCACCTATCGATCTAAAATGCATTATTAAGAAGCTTTTGCATTTGTGTATAAAAATTCAAGATTATTTTTTTTCCAACTTAAATGGTGTCCAAATTATCTATGAGGAACGTAAAAAGTCTCTAATATGTAATGCAGCTGCAGCACCTTCACCCATAGCAGCTACTGCCTGCTTGGTGGATCCTTCCCGGCAATCACCTGCAGCAAACATTCCCGGCACATCTGTCATAAGATCGGTGCCAGTTTTGATGAATTCACCCCTTCCAAGTTTCAATATGTCCTGCACCATAGATGTGTTCGGTGATAATCCAACATATGAAAATACGCCATGAGGAGTGATTTCATACTCCTCTTCTGTTTCAGTATTCTTCATAAGTAGTCCCAATAAGGTCTTTTTCATACCTACATTTACTTCTTGCACCTCCGCATTAAGAACCAATTTTATTTTTTCATTCTCAGATACTTTTTGTTGTAACGATCCTCGAGCTTTCCACGAGGATTTCCCATATATAACTACTTCTCTGGCAAATTTTGCTAAAAATATTGAGTCTTCAAATGCAGAATTTCCATCACAACTGACAGCGAAAGTTTTATCCTTATAGATAGGTCCATCAAAAGTACTGCAGAAATGTATTTTGTGTCCGATAAGATCTTCTTCTCCGGGCACGTTTAACTTATGATAATTTGATCCGGAAGTAATTAACATTGTTTTTCCAGTTATCTCCTCTCCTGTAGACGTAATAACAGTCAAATATCCCTTTCTCTCAACTTTCACCACATCTGTTGCTGTCTGGAAATCAACACCAAATTTTTTGCATTGCTCGATCATTCGATCAGCTAATTCTCCACCTCGTATTCCATCAGGAAAACCTGGATAATTAT
>DAOUUM010000489.1 GCA_030668165.1 Candidatus Heimdallarchaeota archaeon | reverse complement strand
ATCCAAACAATGGAGATATCAACTGGTCTTAAATCAGATGATGACAGGGTGATAATTGATGATCAATTGATGGAATTTGATTTTGGTGATCTTCAGGGAAAGAGAAAGGATGAATTGGACCTGGAAGACATCAAAAAATACAGAAAAATTGCTAAGAAAGACCTATCTTCAAATGATCACAATGGTGAGACCCTTGAAAATTTTGGAATGAGGTGTATCAAGGTATTTTCAAGGATTATTGAACAATCAAGGAATAAAAATCTGAATAAAATCATTATTTTCACCCATAATGGGGTGATAAGGGCAATACTAGAAGAATATCTGAAATTATCAATCTCACAAGTTAGCAATGCATCAATATCTGGAATAAGAAGCGATGGGACTAATTGGTACAAGTTGGAATAAATATTCAGTATCCAAGGATAAATGACTTATTTTAATTTTAATTTAATGGATTATGGACTCACTTGCTGAATTACAGAAACTGATCAGTGAATTCGTGGCAGATAGGAACTGGGAGAGCTTCCATAACCCAAAAAATCTTGCGATGTCAATTGGAATTGAAGCAGCAGAGATCATGGAGCATTTTCAATGGTTAACAAATGAGGATTCCATATCTCGCATGAATAATCCAGAATTCAGAGACGCTGTATCTAATGAGATAGCAGACGTGATGATTTACATGCTGGCATTTGCAAACGCAACCGGTGTGAATATTGGAAAAGCTGTGGTGAAAAAGATGGATAAGAATAAATTCAGATTTCCATTTGACCATAAACTGGACATGTAATATTGGCAGGTACACACCCTCCATGGACATAAATATCAAAAAGATAATTTTATTTATCAAGTGTTACCTTCAAGGGGGTATCAAATAATTAAGCTTATATAACTAGTTGCATAGTATTTATTTAGAATATGTCTAACAATAATACTTCTCTTACCCGTGTATTAGTTGGTGCAACTAAATGGTCGGGTAAAGCTTCATTTACTTTCTTCATTCTAACCGCATTAATTATAGCAGGAACAGTCTCATTGGGAGGACCTGTTGTGAACTACTATTCACTTGCAGCAGATCAATCAATGGGATTTAATTATGCCTTAGAAAACGACAACATACAATTTGGTGTGGCAGTGGATAATGGTGACAGTGTCACCCTGGAACTATTCAGAGTCCAATATCTGCACATCATGAATGACAACGAAACCGTACTCTCTGACTACAAGATTTCAGATGCTGATGTTCAAACACTTGATTTGATATTCACCATGACTGCTTATGAATTCTTCAGAGATCTTCAACTAGATGAGGGTGATTATCGCTTTGTGATCTCCACCACATCCGCCACCGATTTCACCTTCGGTGTTGGTCAATTCATGCATGGTTTAATTGCTCTATCAGCTGTATTCATCACAATATTCTCGGTTGTATTCTCGATCTTCAGCACTATCTGGCCCTTTGCACTCACGGTTCTTATAATCAATGCATTGACCGGATCAGTGCCCACAAAAAGACCAGTAAGACACTACAGACGAGCACCTGCAGCACCCCAGGCACCTGTTGCCCCTGCTGTAGTACAACCGCCCACAGAACAGGTCCTTCCTAGACCAGTAAAAGTTCGCAGAACCAGTGGAACCAGCCTATTAGATGGCTTTACAAACAATGATTGGGGAGCCATAATGGTAGGTGCCTTCTTCATCTTCATCTTCTTCGTGAACCCTGAAGGCCCCTTCTTCTTCATCGCCCTGGTCATCATAATAGCTACTATCTACAATGTAAACGAGCGTGAACGCAATCGCAATCGCTTACTAGTCTTACTCACGCACTATCCACATACCAGTATAGACTTTCTAACTGAGCAGATATACTCAAATCGAGGACGCTCAAATCATGGAAAGAGGAAACGCATCGTAAAGGTGCTGCAGTATATGATATTGGACGAGGGACTTCCAATCCAGCTCGATCTGGCCACCAATATGGTCAAGGTGATCGGTAAATTGCCGACATCTAATCTTGAGGATGCTGTTGTATCAACCACTCCCCCAGCAAGACCAGCTCCAGCCCAGGCACCTGTCACCCCTGTCGCACCAGTAGCACCTGTTGCCCCGGTAAAACCAGTACCAGTTGAACCTGTTGCTCCAGTAGCACCCGTTGAACCTGCAAAGGCACCCGAACCAGTTGATGAGGGTTACTTCTGCAGTGGATGTGGTGAGAAACTTGTTGGCAAAACACGCTATTGCTACTACTGTGGGCAGAAAACAAATTAAATAAAAAATTAGGGTAAAAATAAATCTAAAATAATTCCAAAAACAACTTAAATTTTTTAGTAAATTCAATTATATTCTGATATTAATACGTAAAGAACGATTTTATGTAACATTCCATTCGATAATCAATAGAGTACCCAGGACGATTAACAGAACAATAATTATTGTGAAACCCTTACCTATCTCAGAAAATGCCCTCATCAATTCTTTTATATCTGATCCTTCCTCCTTGACAATAT
>DAOUUM010000114.1 GCA_030668165.1 Candidatus Heimdallarchaeota archaeon | reverse complement strand
TGTAGATTAGTACAACTGTGAGTACTGGAAGAATACCTCGGATAAGTAGCTCGTCCAACTTTGGTTGTTGAGTAATATCAAATCTACTAATCACAAACTCATTGGTGAAATAGATCAAAACTGCACCAAGCACATAGGGGGGTACACTATAAAACATACTCGTGAATAATCTAAAATTCTTATCAAACCTAGAATTTACCTTACTTGCAGCTGTTACTCCAATAATTAAAGCAAAAAGTGTGTACAAAAGGAAACCGAGGCCAAATACACTCACCGTTACAGAGAGAGCATCAAAATACATTTCTCCCACTTCTATACCATCCCACCAAGAGGTGCCCAGACTACCCTCTCCAAATAATCGTGACAAATAAAGAATGAATCGTTCAAACAAAGGCAAATCCAAACCAAGCGATGCTTTGAATTGATGAATCAATTCCTCATTTGCAATTGAGCTATCAGACATATTAAATACAAAAATAGCAACTGGATCATACTTTACAAGTCCCATTGCTGAAAAAATAATTGCTATCGCACCAATGACTTGAAAAAAAAGCGCTAATATACGCAGGCCTATATATCTCAGAATATTCATTTATTTCGCCCTCCAACCGATGAAAATAAGGTTCCACTCGCACCTCCCCGGAATTTGGCTTCATAAATATCTCTGATTGCATCTGAGAACAGACTTAATGCCAGTACAAGGATTACTATGAACATTGCTGGAAAAATAACAGTCCACCACTCACTACCTAGATTTGGAGCTTGGATTGCGATTGATAATTCTGAACCCCATACAATGGCTGATTCACTGGGATACCCAATATATCCCAATAATGAGATTCCAATGATTATATCTGACATCTGGTATGCAAATAATAATAAAATCGTTGGAACGATTTTTGATAAGACATGTCTCCTGATAATCCATGATTTAGATGCTCCTACTAGGGTTATTGCAGCAATGTATTCTGATTGCAGAGTCTCTACTATCTCCGATCGTAATAATCTTGCACCAAATGGCCATGTGACAAAACTCATTCCCAGATAGACAGCAAAATAGAAACCCCCTGGTATACTCACTCTAAGGGGCCCTGAGAAGGTACTGATAATAATTAACCATACCACCCATGGAAAGGTGAGTAAGACATCTGAAAATCTTGTTACAAATGCATCCCAGGCTCCACCATAGATCGCGGATGATAATCCAAACAAAAGCATGAACATGACCGATAAACTGGCACCAACAATTGCTATGTAATAGGTAACAGAGGTACCAAAAATCAATCTAGAAAAAACATCCCTACCCGCAAAATCAGTGCCAAATAAGAAGTCCCAGCTTGGTGCCGCTAAGACAGCACTATCATAATCGAAATTGGGTAGTGAATAATTAGGAAAATCTGGATTTCGCAGGAACAATGTATGTGTGTCCAGTGCGGAGGGAGGATCCATCATCATTGCGAGTGCTCCCAATATTGCTAATGAAGTGAAAACAATCAAAGTAAATAATGCAAATTTACCCTGTGAGGTATGTGATACTCTTCTCAAAATATCTATCATACTACTTTTGTAATGAAAATTCTTGACATAGATATTATCAATTTCACGACTTTCCATTAGTTTGAGGATAAATTCTTTGAATTCATCCCGCTTCTTCCACAGACCTACACTTATATTCAATGTTTCATCACTTGTAAATATTCTTAGTTTAGTTTTATAGATTCTAAAAATATTTAGTAAACCCCCTCTTCTCACAAATTCGATGTGTAGTATTTCATCCAGTGTTAATCCCTCAATTCTCCTGAAAATTGAGTAGAAAACCATTGACTTATCTGTTACAATTAAGGTTTTTGGACTATAAGCGATGGTTCTTTTTGTGATACTATATAATATGAATTCCATGACAATTGCGAAGAGGGCCCAATTCAAAAATTTGGATCTCTGTTCTGTATTGAGAATAATCAAACTGATAAATACAATCATCAGCACGTTTAATCCAATCAAAATTAATCCGAATAATCCTGATATCCATGATCTTAATGATGGTTTACTTGTAAATTCAAGAGAATCGGATGAATTTTGCATGAATTTGTGTGAAATCAAGTTCTTTTTAAATTAATCAAAGAACCTATTAGGATTTCCTAATTAATTTTTAGCGTTTCAAAAATATGCAACTAGATTTCCAATTAATTTTCTTTTCTCTTATGAAGAATGGGTAGTAATAGGACTAGACTGATTGGATACAAAAATGGTAGAGAACTCGAGGTGCTGCTGCTGCTGATGGTAGATTCAGGAATTAGGGTTGAACTTTGGGACTCTGATGTCTCCACAACCGTTTCTTCCTCTCCAATGATAACAGTATCGGCTAGCGAGATTGTATTGTCTGTCTCATCAAATGAGTAGGTATTGACTGTTATTGCACCATTTGATACGATAGCGGTGCTATACTCATACCCTGAGAAGTATACATCACCATCTATCCAGTCACTGGTGTCCCTATTAGTATAAAGATTAGCACCCCCCCCCTCCTTCAGTTATGTATGTTATATTGTTTCTTATTGTTCTGTAATAGTAATGATCATGTCCGGAAAATACCAAATCAACTCCGTATTGTTCCAGGATAGGTCCAAGAACACCACGAATCTCTCGTGCATCCTCAACTCTACCACTATCACGAATTGAGTAACTAGGTCTATGGTACACTGCGACTACAAGCTCAATAGTATTTGTTGACAAATCATCCACCAACCAATCACTTTGCTCTGTCGTAATTTTGAATTCACCATCCCAATCCTCCTCCGTATTAATGAAAACGAAGTGTACCTGATTGTTATAATCAAAACTATAGAAGCGTTCGTTACCTGGTAGATCCACGTTATCATGATAGGCAGTCAGAGTGGTATCTCGTGGAGCATAATCTCCATTTCCAAGGGCATAGGGATAATATTCATGATTTCCAACGGCATAATACACCGATAGGTTGTTATCAGTTATTGGTGTACTATCTTCAAAATACCTGTTCCAATCATCCTGCTCTGCTCCACTCATAACAACATCCCCGGTGTGCAGTATAAATTCAGTTGCTGGATTTTCTTCAACCATTTTACTCACAATGGCTGCTCTGGTTGGATTGGTTGCATTATCATGGGTATAATGATCTGTTGCGTCGTCCCAGACCCCGGATTGTTGACGGGTATCTCCAATGATTGTAAAATTCCAAGAATTATCATCATTTAACCTGATAGGAGAGACAATATCTGTAGATACAAATGTTTCATTGATACTGCCTGTGGAGCTAAAATTGCTTAGTAACATAATAATAAGCATCATCATAAATAAGTGGATGTTGCGCATATCCGGAAAAACAATGATTTATTGATAAATTTAGTTTTTATGAAGTGGGATGAAGTGAATTTATTCATAATTATTGTGTCAGCTGTTCAAATAACCAAAATAACTGGCCCCTGCTGTAAAATCAGATCTTAATTCTTTTTTTTGATATGGATTAGGTTAATTCATTAGTTTCAACAGAAGATCCAGGTTCTCCCTATTGCCTCTGATCTCGTTTACTGGGGTCTCAATTATCGCGGGAAGATTATTTAGTCTTTTATATTTCAGTAATGCTGCAAATCCATCTTCTCCAATATGTCCAAGTCCAATATGCTCGTGTCTATCCCTTGCTGATCCCAAAGGTCCCTTGGAATCATTTAGATGCAACACCTTGAGTTTATCAAGGCCGACATAATCATCGAAAACACTCAATGTTTTGTGCACCTCTTCTTCATTACGTAAATCATATCCAGCCGCAAATACATGACATGTATCAAAACAAACCCCAATTTTTGATGGATCAGATACATTATCAATAATCCTGCCGATCTCATCAAACTTGCTACCCACTGAATTTTTGGATCCAGCTGAGGTTTCCAATAATAGTTTCACCTTACTACTTTTTGAGATGGCAAAATCCATCATTGATACAACATTGTTTATTCCCTTGTCCACCCCCTTTCCCCTGTGTGATCCAATATGAATAACCAGATAATCTATATCCAATTTATCTGAATTATCCATTTGTTGAGTCAGAGCATTTTTGGTCTGACTGATTATCAAATCATCACTTGAGGATGGGTTGGGGAGATAGGAGAGATGGCAGACCACATTGTCAATACTGGATGTTTTCATATTTTCTCTGAATTTGTTGATAAAATCCGCTTCAGGATCTTTATGCTCCCATGATCTGGGAGAACCCAGAAAGATTTGAAATGCATCCACACTGAGTTGGTTTGCACGATCAACTGATTTGTGAATTCCACCTGTAATTGAAGCATGAAAACCTAATTTATGCATGACTAACTTTGATCTAATTTGTTTTTATAATTACGCTTCTCCAACAACAATTTGTGCAAAATGTTCCTGTTCCATAATGTTGAGAGGTTTTTGAATAACAGATAAGTAGAAATCCATCTCTTGTTTTCTGATGGATAAAGATGCCTGGGCAATTTCATCCTCAGTGGCCAATCTATAGAACACTCTTCTCATATCCATTAGATTGCTCTCACTGGTTATGATTCCTTTTTCTCTAAGCCTTCTCAAAGCATATTTGGTGTCTTTTAACTCAAAATGGGGCAATAACTGCTGTAATTGCCTGAGGGTCAAAGCGTCACGTCTATATACAAAAACATTCAGTATCTCTTCAGTAGGTTGGGGTATCTTCACCATAGTAATCTATATTAAATTACATCAAACTATATTAATATTATATTGTTTATTTTGTTTTACTACTTTTTTTCTTACCTAAACCACTTTAACTCACAATTTAGTTAAATCAATGTTTCTTATTCGAGTCTACGAATTATACTATATAATGTATATTGATTAAAAGATAATTGAAATTGTCAAATCGGTCAAATTTACAAATAATTGTATTTGAAGCATTATTATTGACTATGAATCAATTGATTTATACAAAATTTATCTATTTATTACTATTATTTGATGTAATTTTCTAGTAATTCCTATTATTTGATGTATTTATCTAGATATATTATTGGATTGACTCACCGGATGAATTCGCCATAGGGAACCCAGATATTTTTAACTTCGGAGCTCTTTCGCAAGAATTCTTTACCCATGCCATGTTGCCTATTCATCCAATCCCTATGTAGGCCGAATGATAGCCATGTTCTCTTCATATTCTCTGAAGCAACAGTCTCAATCATCTTGCATTGGCTTTTGGGACCAAAATACCACAAAGCATCCAACCCATCATGACCAGCAAGAGTCTCAAGCATCTCTTCCTTCAATCCTGTGACTATGTTAATAGTTCCTCCAGGTAAATCTGAGGTATCAAGTACTTGGTAAAAATCAGTGGCAGATAGTGGATATTTCTCTGAGGGTATGACAACCACATTATTTCCCATGGAAATAGCAGCAATCACAGTTGAAATAAATCCAAGAAGTGGATACTCCTCTGGGCATACTATGCCAATTACTCCTACGGGTTCGTTCATTGCAAGAACTACACTTCTGCGGGGTGTATTGTGAACTCTTCCATCGTGTTTATCTGCCATGGCTGCATAGTAGTACAGTCGGTGGATCGATTCATCAACCTCGTTACCGGCCTCTTCATCTGAAACTCCTGTCATCTGAACAATTCTGCTGGCAAATTCCTCCTTTCGAGCTATCAGGTTCTCAGCTATGTAATAGATCACCTGGGCTCTACCATGGCCAGGCATAGATGACCATTTTTTGCTCTTACTGGCTGCCTCAACAGCATTTCGAATATCTTTTCGATTGCCTCGTCCGACTTCTCCAACAATTGTATCGATTGGTGATTTGATTGTTAGGCTGTAGTTACCATCTGGCCTTGCCTGCTTACCTCCAACATACATTTTCGCAGTTCTATCAATTCCTGGTAATTCCTCAATCACAGTTTTGGTCAACTCCTGTGTTTTTCGGGTAAAAGCCTTCTTCTTATATTCTTTTTCCCAATTGGGTTTTACAAAATCCCAGAGCCCTTCAATTCCTCCCTCTCGGCCAAATCCACTTTCCTTGTAACCACCGAATCCAGACGCCGCATCGAATACATTGGCATCATTGATCCAAACGGTTCCAGCTTTTATCTTGGGAGCAATATCAAGTGCTAGATTGATATTCTCAGTCCAGATGCTTGCAGCTAATCCATATCTGGTATTGTTTGCAAGAGCCACTGCTTCTTCAGGAGTCCTGAATGTCATACTAACCAGAACGGGACCAAAGATCTCCTCTATCACTATGGTTGATGTCGAGGATACATCTGTGAACAGGGTTGGCAGATGATAGTATCCATCATCCGGACATGTGAATTCAGGTTGGAATTTTGTTCCCCCCTCATCATCCCCTATTTTAACGAAGGACTCAATGGTATCTAACTGGGTTTTATCAACAATTGCGCCTATGTCTGTGGTTTTATCCATTGGATCACCCACTCTCAAGGTTTTCATTCTATCCTTCAATCGTTTGATGAATTTATCAGCTATGTTTTCCTGTACCAGTAATCTAGAACCTGCACAACAAACCTGACCCTGGTTGAACCATATTGCCTCTATCACTCCCTCAACTGCACTGTCAAAATCTGCATCATCAAATACAATATATGGTGATTTACCACCGAGTTCCAGGGTGATTTTCTTCCCAGTACCTGCGATTGCACGTCTTAGTATCTGACCAACCAGAGTAGATCCGGTGAAAGTCAATTTCTTAAGCAGTGGGTGGTTGGTTATGTATGTTCCAGTTTTACTACCACTACCAGTTGTTACATTGAAAACTCCAGGTGGCAAACCAACCGATTTGCATATTTCTGCGAATAATAATGCTGTGAGAGAGGTTAGCTTTGCTGGTTTGATTACCATGGTATTTCCCATGGCAAGTGCAGGTGCAATTTTCCATGAAGAAATCAATAATGGAAAATTCCAGGGAACAATTGCTCCGATCACTCCCAGAGGTTCATAACCTGGTAATTCATCATCCATTGTCTGTGCCCATCCTGCATTGTGATAGAACCATCTTGCCACAAGAGGTATGTCCACATCTCGGGATTCTCTTATGGGCTTACCATTATCCATGGTCTCTAATACCGCAAATAATCTTGAATGCTTCTGCATCTGCCTTGCTATTGCATACAGATATCTGGCCCGGCCATGTCCTCCAAGATCTCTCCATTTGGGAAATGCCCTCTCTGCAGCTTCCATTGCTGTATTAACATCATCTTTGTTAGCTTGTGCAACTTCTGCCATAACTTTCTTATTGGCAGGGTTAATAGTTTCGAAATATTCACCAGAAGTGGGTTCCAACCATTCACCATTGACAAATAGTTGGAATTTTTTATTGTATTTAGCAAACCATTCATCTGCCATCTTCATGCTCTCTGGTGCTGGTCCGTATGTCATATTTTCATAAATCTCCTTTACTTCCATCTTAATATCACCTTAGGCTATAGGATGTCTAAACGCAGTTGAGTATCTGCCTGTTAGATTGTGTTCTAATTGCCTTTCAATATCTCCTAGTAAACTGCTAGCTCCAAATCTAAACAATTCTGGAGTTAGCCATTCATTGCCAAGTTCTTCCTTGATCAATACCAACCAAGCTAGGGAATCCTTTGCTGTGCTGATTCCACCAGCTGGTTTAAATCCAATCTTGTACCCGGTTCTTTCGTAGTATTCTCTTATCTGTCTGACCATTACTAATCCAACGGGTAGGGTGGCATTGACACTTTCCTTACCTGTGCTAGTTTTGATGAAGTCCGCACCCGCCATCATGCATACCATACTAGCCCTTGCAACATTTCTTAAGGTACCAAGGTCTCCAATTGCCAGGATTGTCTTCATGTGCGAATCACCACAGGCCTCTCTATAGGCTGAAACCTCGCGATACAGTTCTTCCCAGTTTCCAGTAAGAACATAAGCCCTCGATATCACAATATCGATTTCTTTAGCTCCTGCGGCAACTGAT
>DAOUUM010000427.1 GCA_030668165.1 Candidatus Heimdallarchaeota archaeon | reverse complement strand
ATGAAACCTATCTTGCCTACGGATTTGATCATGAGATAAGAAGCAAAAAAATTGCACTGGTATAATCAGTATTCCCATAAATAATATTAGATGATGATCAAATAACGGTTGATGACTTGATAAAATTAATAACTGAATAAATTCCATATTGTATCGTATCATAATTGGATAATAGGGATGATGAATGAGACAAAAATATTTTTATCTTATCTTTATTTCAACTGTAATCCTGTTAGCTGGTACCTATGCACCAGCAGTGACAGAAACCATAACATATGCGACCGATCTTAAAATCCTTATCTATACTGGTAATAACGCAGCACATACTGATGCTATGGGATTTTATGTTAATTACACTAATGCTGGTAATATTGTTAATATTTCTGATAATTATAATTTTGCAGGTTTGGAAATTGATGAAATCGATGTTGTACTATTCCCTGGGAACCAAAATTTCAACGAAGAAGATCTAAACGCTTTATCCTCTTGGTTTAACAGCGGGGTAAAACTATTATGGGTAGGAGGTGATTCTGATTATGGAGGGTACTTCCATGCAAATCAGATTAATCCTGTACTTGAAGCTGTTGGAACAAAACTTAGACTGGATGCTGGTGAGATCGAAGATCCCGTTTCAAATGATGGGGCTCCATTCAGAGTAATTACCAATGTAACGGGTTCTCCATCCCCATTAGTTGATTATGTTACTGATGGATTTAATAGAACTATATTTCACAGTCCTACTTCCGTAATCTGGTTCGATGGCATTGAATACAGGGATCTTAGAGGGAAAACCAACATGGCAGGTATTGATATAGTACTTGAATCACACACTACTTCAAATGCACTGGATCAAGATATTTCTACTGGTCCAGATGATTTTTATGCTTACAGTGAAGAAAAGGGTAGTTACCCTTTGTTGGTAACTGAGGCGATCGGGGTCTCACTCGTTGTAGTAAGTGGTGAAGCAAACTTCATGGATTATAAGCAGATGTACGGAACCACAACTCTATATGAAGGCACCCCTCATCAAGGATCATTGATAGTTGATAATATACTATCTTACTACTATCTGCTGAAGAATGATCAATTCATAGTTACACCTGATGGTTTCCTAACTCAAACGACTCCATTTGTATTTGGACTAATCGCAATTACAATTATTTAAACAACCAAAGCAAAAAGGCGAAGTGAATTCTATCTCATTAGTAAATATCCCTAATGCTTATGAAATTACTAATTTTAAAAGAAGAAGTTAAAAATTCCATATCAATTCTCAAATTATGTTTGATACAGAGGAGTTTATCCGTCTAATCAAATCCCAATCGGGCAAGGGTCTTTTCAATCAGTACTCAGGTAGATGTGAACTACATGATGGGGAGGAGGCACCTCTGATACGTGAGAATAATCTAAGGGAGTATCTGAATGCTGTTAAATCCTGTGATTCCATAATTATTGGAGAGGCACCTGGCTACATCGGTTGTAGAAGAACTGGAATTCCATTCACAGATAATTCTCATCTGAGTGTGGTTTCCACTACCTATGGTTTGGACAAGCTCAATACTGCAACCAAATCCGGAAAGGACAAGGAGAATTCCGCCCTGTACATGTGGAGAGAGATGTCCAGATTGGATAATCCTCCCTTTGTGTGGAATCTGATACCCCTTCATCCCTACAAGGATAGTCAAATGACCAACAGAACCCCTGTCAAAAGGGATTTTGAGAATACAAGCGAGGTTATACTATATCTGTTGAAACATGGGAATTTCACCAAGCTGTACTCCATTGGTAGAATTGCTGAGAAATACCTTGCAAAGATGGGGTACTCATCCACCTATATCCGTCATCCATCACATGGGGGATCTGTAATTTTCAAGAATCAGATTAGAGAGTATTTTAAATAATATTTGAAGATTTTTGAAGATCCAAAAGAGTAAAATAATTGAATACATTATCGTTGTCTTATGGCACAAAATACAATAGATTGGCTCTTGGATAATGATCCGTCAATAATATTTCAGACAAAAAGAGATTTACTGGGATTGGAAAAAAATGAGTGGATCAAAGATCAGAAACAAATTAGCAAAAGAGGATGGGGTAAATCTTTGCTCGATTTGCAGGATTCCAGTGGTAGATGGGCAGATGGTCTCTACTCTCCCAAATTTACAAGCACTCACTACACCCTTCTATTACTGAAAAGAATGGAGATGTTGCCCAATGATCAGACTTCACAGGGTTGTGATCAGTTAATTAAAATTGGTGCCATAGGAGACACATCCTCTGACGAACCTAGACACGATGCATGCATTACTGGCATGGGCCTTGGAATTCTAGCTCAATTCAAATCACATACAGAACTATTTGATGGGATACTGGATTTTTTGGAGAGGAGAGTAATTGAAGATGGAGCATGGAATTGTCGTTCTCCAAGAATAAAAACAAGACACTCCTCCATGCACACCACAATTTCAGTGCTTGAAGGTTTGACAACCCTGGTTAACAATTATCCAGAATATACAAACAGGGTGAAAAAGTTAATCCAACCAGCAAATGAGTTTTTATTGATTCATGAATTGTTCAAATCCCATAGGACAGGGGAGGTAATCCATCCACAATTTATTGATATCAGCTTTCCCCCAAGATGGAAATACAGCATTCTAAGTGCTCTGGATTATTTCAGATCTATTAATCATCCATTTGATGAGAGAATGTCTGATGCAATTGAGATAGTCAAACAAAGACAAAAAAATGGTTTCTGGCCCAAGGGTAAGCAGATGTCTGGCAAAAAGTTCTTTGATCTGGACCCACCAAGAAAACCGAGTAAATTCAATACCTTAAGGGCTCTAAGAGTGTTAAAAATGTATGATAACCTCTAAGTTAAGATAAATTTTCATTATGATTGCAACATAAACTGTACAATTATTCATATTATCAGATAAAAATCATTCAGTTGACAAAGAAACTCTGTTTCCTTAGCGATTATTTAACATGACCTAAAATCATATTTAAAACCTCTGACTATGCGCACAAATTACATAGGAGTACATGTACTATGAAGTCTGTGTTTTCAACTATCGCAAGAT
>DAOUUM010000153.1 GCA_030668165.1 Candidatus Heimdallarchaeota archaeon | reverse complement strand
CTTAATTTCTAAAATTAGTTTGCTTTTTATCTAGAAGATAAATTAATGATTTAATTTTATTGTTAGAGACTTGGTTTCGTTAAATTTCAAATTATTGATTGTAAATGCACTTTAAAAAATAAATTGCATGACCTAAGTTACATTATTATAATTCTATCAAAGTATTTGACAATAATACGGGTGATCGGATAATGAATTTTAAAAGGAAAATGGGTAGACATCACATATAAGATAATTACAAGTTATCTTTCATATTTGGATAATATACCCTCAATAATATTTTGAGATTAAAGTGATTGATTTGTCGTATAAGAAAATTGTGGATTATATAAGCGAGGAAGTCTCTGGGACCCAAGTAAACAAGGGATTGATGCCTAGGAGTCAGAGTTATTTGGAAATTGGTGTCCTTGTGACCCATAAGGCCAATGAGATACTGAGTAGTATGAAACTCGATATCAGCGAGTTTTCTGGTACACCTAAAATTGTTTTTCAGGATGGAAGAGAGGAGTTGAAACTACCGGAGCATGTGAAGAAGGATGATACATTCTCAGCCCAGGAAAAAGTTCTAGAAGAATATACCAATGAACTTCTAAGATATGATGAATTAATAGTCAAACTTGAAACTAAATCAGTTGGGGGAATATTCAAGTGGCTGGATAAAGATGAACGATGGTTACTAATCACTGTTTATGTGGTAGATCCATCAAGGCAATCACATCAAAGTCTATCTGATTCACCCCTACCCATTCGATTTACACCTATTAATAGACAAGCCCCAAATAGTTATTCAAAAGCAATGGCTAAACTGATTTTTAATGTGATCGTTGTTATGAAAAATAAATACAAGGTGGAATTTGATGCCTCTTACAGACGATTTTTAGACTATGCATTTCAACCCTTTGAGAATTTTCTCTATAATGAGAGATTATCCATAAGAAATCCTGATTTTAGGCCAAAATGTAATTACACAAAGCGAGAGGTAAAAAACGGAGATGATCGTGGATATCTCGAGATTGAGGATCCACCTCGACAGATTACAGAGGGAGGTAATTCAGTAGTTCCAATTTCCAGGGAGAAGAGAAAGCAATTTTATTCTGCCAGAGTTACAGATTACGATGAATTTGAGCGTTTATTGATCTTCAATGACAAATTTAGGATGAAAGAATGGCCAGAGAAGGGCCAATTAATTTTAGAGGGAGATATGGCAAGTAATCGCAGGAAATGGAATGCTATTAAGCAATTAAAGGGGCGAGGCTTATCCACACATGCAAGACTGGCTGATGTACTGATCAGACCCTGGGGATTACCACCTGTTACTAGTGAAGCCAGAACATATTTTAACAAGGACATATCTCATGATAATTTAGAATCTCAACCCCAGGCGGTGGCAATAGATATGGCACTTGCAACAGATGATGTGGCATTGATTCATGGTCCACCCGGTACCGGGAAAACCACAGTCATCGTAGAGATAATCAGACATGTTATCTCCAATGGTGGAAGAGTGATCATGTGTGCCCCAACACATGTGGCAGTAGATAATGTATTAGAACGAACCACTGACATCAAGGGAATTTCTGCAGTCAGAGTCGGTGGAAGGGCTTATATGGACCAAAATTTAGACAAATATCGCTTGAAGAACAAGGCAAATTCGCTCTCATCTGCATTACCATCTCATATCAAGGCAAAAGGAAAGGATAAAGATATATCTGGAGCCCAAAATAGGTTCACCGAGAGTATGGAGGATAAGGGGTACCGATATATGGAAAATCTTGCCATCAATCAGGCTAATCTGATTTGTGGTACAACTATTGGTATCGCAAGATTTGAACCTCCAAAAGACAATCCAATTGACTTTGATGTACTGATAATTGACGAGGCAAGTAAGGCTACCGTGATGGAATTTTTGGTACCAGCAGTCCGTGCCAAAAAATGGATACTGGTTGGAGACCACAGACAGCTGCCTCCATATGTAAATGAGCAGGAAATAAGGATATATGTTCAAAGGTTTTTCAAGGAAATAGATGAATCTGTGGAATTGGATAACGAAGCCTTGAAAGAAAATGATACTCCTGAAATCTATGATGACAGGACGAATAATCTAATTGGCAGTTTGAGAAGATATCATGAGGAATTACATGCGCTTGAGGATGGTCAGGTTGAATATCATTGGAAAAGAATTGTAGAGCTGTTTAATTCAAAGAGAAAGCATATTAAATCTGTTGAGGAAATGATAAATCTTGCATTAGGCAGTTGTTTCCATTATTTTCTTAAACAACTAGATCCCAGTAGGAATGCACGCCTATTGGTACAGCACAGAATGCCCAAAATATTGGCGGATTTCTTGGATAATGAAATATATGTTGGTCAGCTTAAAACATCAAAATTAGCAGCTGCTCATGGTTTGGAACTACCCGCAATTCCCTCATTAGGAATAAAAAAGATCTCAGATCCCATGGCCTTCATCAGCACTGAGATGCTGAATAATCACTATGAAACTCCAGGTAGATACAAGGGTTACTATAACACCCCAGAAGCCGAGGTAATCGCTGAAATAGTAAGTACACTAACCACCTTAGATGTGGAATCATTGGGATATTCAGACGATAATCCCATGACAATAGGTGTTATTACATATTATGCGGGACAATCAAGAGAGATTAATAGAAAATTAAGAACTATTGATGAGATTGAAAGAGATAGGGGCTGGAGATACAATGTTGTTGGTAAACCTATCAGAATCAGAGTATCAATTGTTGATAGGTTTCAGGGACAAGAACAGAGTATAGTCATTCTTAGTCTTACTCGAAGCAATAACAAGGGTATGATTGGTTTTCTAAAAAATCTGCAGCGTGTTAATGTTAGTCTCTCAAGAGCTAAACAAAACCTACTAATCGTGGGTAATGCCCATTTCTTCTCAAGTTTGAGAGTAAAACCAGCTCCCGTATTAAAAAATCTGGCCATTTATTGTAAGAAGAAGGGATTAATTAAACATGCAATGGAGGAGGAAATGCTATGATCTCCCAGACCATACGAAATTGGACGAAAAACCACAAGTTCTCAACCAATATATTACTGTATCAGTATACCCCTGTTGGACTCTTCAAGATCACTGATGTTGATACCCAGGTAAGAACCAATCTTGAGGCTATTGAACAACTCATACTTGCCTTGACAAAGAGTATGAGCAAAATAACCCGGATCGAGGTGAGTGTGGTTTCAGGATTGGAGATCAGTATGATAGAACCAACTTTAGATAAACTAACAAAAAATCAACTCATTAAATTATCTGAATTTGATGGCTCCATACTGAACCAGAATATGGAAAGATTAAGAGGGGAATTCGGAAATGAATGGGAGAACCCAAAAACCAAGAGAATTCTTGATCGGCAATACATCAAACAATTTGAGATAACCCCTACCGGTGAAAATGCACTGGCAACAAATAAAAAATCAGTCAGTGAGATACTAGATTTAGAATTGGTTCTTACAGGAAAGCCATTTTCAGTTTACCAAGGATCCGTTGGACTTCAGCAAGAGGGATATGATAAGATCCAGATGACTCCACAATTGGTAAGTCAGGTACTTAATCTAACCGCAAGCAATAAATCTGCAGATCATATAATACCCAAGCAGATCAACATGCAGACTGTATCGGAGGGCAAAGAGGTAACCAATGCCCAGTACTGGGTGGCAATGGAACCTAAGGATAAGAAATTATCATTTGAGAAATCAAGATATAATGTATTTTTAACCTCCAGATCATTTGATAGGTGGATCAATCCCCAGTGGAATTCCGAGCTAATTGACGAATTACCTGATTATGATAATATACATGACTTGGTGGTTGATGCAATATCTGAAACATTCAATATGGTCAAATCTGTAATTCGTGATGGACTTACCCTGTCAAGAGACAAGGTTACATGGGTTTTTGAATGCGATTTGGAGATGTTATTGCTTATCAGTAAAAGCAGTCCCGAACTGATTGCAGAGACAAGAACAGAGGTCTCACTGGACATCCCCAATTGCGATTGGAAACTTACAATGATTATTGAACTCAGAGCAATTGAGGAGGAGGATGATCTATCAAAAATCGCCTTGGAATCTGGAAGATTTCATGCCCGATCCTCCAGACGTGGATTTAACCGGGATAGTGGGTTTGAGGTATGGCAGAGGATGAACAATGAATTATCACAAAACACAAAAATCAGTGATTATAAAGCCAATCTAAGCCATCTGGTAAAATACAAATGCCTTGTAGAAATAATTCCAGAAATTGACAATTTGGTGGTTGATGTGGAGGATTTGATGAAACATAATCGTCGAGATTCACAGCAATGGTTATTCAACAGATTAAGAATAACTAAAAAATTATTGGAGGAATTGAACACCAAGGTAACTTACGTGACACCTAATATTTTAGTCGGGAAGATCGATGAGGCGGATGAGTACCAACAATGGTCAAAAGAAAATGATATTGAGATATTTGATTTGGGAGACAAATCATCCATACATCCTGCAATTAAACGTGCAGCTGCAAGCAAAGCATATTATGTGGGTAATCGAAAAATTCCCAAAGGTGATAAATTCAAGAGTCTAAGGATACATGGTAGACAATTAAACTTTACACTGGATAAAAATATTATCAAAATACCCAAGATTGAACCCTTCTACGAGTGGAGGATGGAATCTATCTTCGAAAAATTATACTCTGAATATTATGACTAAGATAGCACTCAATAATATTACTCTCTAAGAATAATCTAAAAAATTGATAAAATTCACGAATATCGTGGAATACACTATCGATGATATTAGCATTAGACCAGTGGAAACAATGGAAGAGATTCATGGAATAGTTGATGTACAGCGAGATGCATGGCAAATGGACGATCTTGGAATAGTGCCAACATTTGAGACTAAAGCCGTATCTAAAATTGGTGTGGTCCTCATAGCTATCGATCCTGATGATACAGTTGTTGGATTCATCTATGCATATCCACAATTTCCAAACGCTCATTATAGCCATATGATGGCCACTCTAAGAAAATGGCAGGGTAGAGGAGTTGGATACAAATTAAAGATTGCTCATAGAAATATCGCACTGGAATCGGAGCATAATATCAATCTAATTGATTGGACTGTTGATCCCCTACTTGCCAATAATGCATATCTTAATTTTTCAAAATTGGGAGTGGAGTGTTCCACCTATTATACTGATTTTTATGGAGATGCTACAACTGAAGGGGCGGGAATATATCAGGGTATGCCCACAGATAGATTTTTGGTGAATTGGAACATCCGTGATGAGAGAGTGGCTAGCCGGATGGATAACCAGCAAATCGATCAGATTGATCAGTCTGAACTGTTCAGTAGAAGTCCTCCGATAAATAAAATCGAGGATTCATCATGGATTGAGATCGAGGCAGAATATTCCAATAGTTTTTCGGTACAGGTTCCATCAGATTTTCAGAAACTAAAACAAGAAAACTTGGAAATCGCAATGGATTGGAGAATAAAATTCCGTGAATTATGTGTAAAATACTTTGAACAGGGTTGGAAAGCTTATGATTACCATTCCTTTGTCATCAATGGTATACGCATAAATTATTATGAATTTAAATTAGGAGAAAAATAGAATGAAGCTTAGAAATACAATATCATCCGTTGAATTAATCGAGGTTGAGATGCCATTGGTTCATCCATTCAGAACGTCTTTTGGAGTTGAGAAGAGCACCTACTCAATCCTGGTGAAAATTACCGATTCAGAGGGTAAGATTGGCTGGGGAGAGACAACAATCTCCAAAACTCCGGGCTATAGTTCTGAGACCAATGAAACCGCATGGCATATCCAAAGAGACTTTTTACTGCCATTATTACAAGAATTGCTTAAATCAAACAATTCACCCACAATTCAAGATATTCTAGGCAACTGGGATAGTGTCAGAGGTCATGAAATGGCAAAGGGGGGTATTGAGGCTTCCGTATGGTCTTTATTTGCTGAACAGGAAAATGTCTCACTAGGTAAATTATATGGAGGTAGCAAAACTCAGATACCCACAGGTGTTTCTATCGGAATACAAACAGATCTGGATAAACTAATTGCAAGAATTGGATCTTTTATTGATAAGGGATATCAGAGGATCAAGATTAAAATTGAACCTGGTTGGGATGTGAATGCAGTCAAGAGGATAAGACAGGAATTTGGGGATATCAAACTGATGGTGGATGCCAATTCCGCATATTCACTATCCGATCATCATATCAAAGTTCTGAAGGATCTGGATAGATATGAGATGATGATGATTGAACAACCCTTGGCTTATCATGACATGCTTGATCACAAGAAACTACAAACCATGCTGAGCACTCCTGTTTGTCTGGATGAATCAATACACAGTCCCCATGATGCCCGGGTGGCATTGGAATATGAGACCTGTAAGATTATCAACATCAAACCTGGAAGAGTGGGAGGATTTGCCAATGCAATAGAAATTGCTGAGATAGGTGGAAAAGATGTCGTCTGGTGTGGAGGCATGCTGGAAACCGGTATTGGCAGACTTCATAATCTGCATTTTCAATCGAGATCTGAATTCAATATTCCTGGAGATACGTCCGGAAGTGATAGGTATTATGCCCAGGATATCATAGAACCAAAGGTTGAGGTTGATGAGAATGGTTTCATACAAGTTCCCACTGCCAAAGGACTGGGTGCAATGGTCCGGGAGGATGTAATCATGCAGTACACCACAAGATCCCTTGGAATAAAATTCTAATAAAAACTATTATTCAGATAGTATAAGCCATGAATTAAATTATTAATGCACAATTGATTCTATTACAAGAAATCTTTATTTGTCAAGAACAATTATTGACATCCATGATATTTGATCAATGGATCAACAAAATAGCGAGGCTAGCAAACAAGTGGATAATGCTTGTTCTTGCCTTATTATTGACACTGCTCCTTTTTACCCTTGATGAAAATGATGAAACATATTCTGATAAAATATTAATAGTTGAGGGTATATG
>DAOUUM010000226.1 GCA_030668165.1 Candidatus Heimdallarchaeota archaeon | reverse complement strand
TGGAGTACTCTGGGTGCTATCATTATCCATCTGGATGCTTGAGGGTATATTACTACCACGTTTTGCCATCTATATAGCAGCAGTCCTAATGGGACCTGCGCTTGCGGGGGTATGGATATCCCAGAGACAGATGGTGCTGGAGTTGGTTCCCGATGAGGAATCGCTGGGCAAGTACTTCGGTTTGACCAAATTCTCTGGTAAATTATCATCTGCAATTGGACCCTTGATATTTGGATTGGTCTTCCTCTACTTCAACGCCAACAGGGGTGAGACGATCGCCTTCTCCTACAGATTGTCCATTCTTGTTCTGATGGTTTTCCTCATTATTGGTTTTATCATTCTTCAAAAAGGGGTACCCAACAAACACAAACAATTTGTGGAGAGGAAGAAGAAACTACTCGAAGCCCTTGGTCATGTTGGTTGATATATTGTTGATTTTGGCAAATTAAGGTCTTATAGATGCACCAGTATGTAATTTAGTTCTCATGATTCAGTAAATTTACTCTACCCTTCATCTAAATCAAAAAACCGATTTTCAATTTTAACCAGATCCATGTCTAATAGTATATTTAGTTGTTTTATTGCGTAACCCTTTGAATTATCAAGATTGAAGGAAGAAATATCAATCTCATGATCTTTGCCTAATTTTTGTACCATATTTTTAGCAACAACATCTTCATTTTCATCAATAACTCCCAGATAGTACTTGCATAGGTACAGCTTAATTTGAAAATGAGGAGAATACTGAGAAAATGATTCCATAGTACTCTCTATCAGTGCAGATAGTGGAGTCCATTCTCCTTCTCTTGTGTAGATGGCCCCCAATAGCGAAATTACTTTTATTTCCTGATCAGGATACAAATATGCTAATTCTGTCAATTTCTCCTTAATTGTCGCAGTGGGACCTGATTTTTCAATCATACTCAATATCTCCACCAATCTATGATATGAATCAATAATTATATGATCATCTTTATATTTAGCTAATTTTACAAATAGCGCTTCACTGACTCTCTTTTCATCAGAAAATAGAATAAGACTATAAAGATAACTGGAATGAGATCTCATCAGAATGGGTAATTTTTGTGAAGTTATTATCGAGTTCAACAATAATAGTGAATCTGATATTTTACCCTCCATATAGTTAATTATTGCTTTTCTAACTTCAAGTTGATAATATTCCTCAGGGTTACGATCTTCATCAGTAATAAATTTGAGATCTCTAATTGTATCCAATGCCAGGGAATATTCCCCTGTATTACGATAAATGGTACTTAGCAGTCCCTTGAGTTTTGATTGTAGTTCATGATCTTCAGGTTCAATTTCTGATATTCTGTTTTGAATCAGCGATTTGGCAACATCATATCTATTTAGTACAATATTTACAAATATCAAATTAAGTAGGGTCTTATCAATCTCCTGATAATCAATTTCGTTCTCATTATAACAATGATACAAGCCAATTGATCTCTGAAGATTATGTTCCGAATCAATATTTAATCCGGAGATCAGGTAATAAAATCCCAAGAACCGACATAGATAAGCAGGGTTGAAGCTCATCTTGTAAATTCGATCAATTCCCAATTTAATAAACGATTTTGTATCAAATCTGATAATTACCTCTTTAGCCTTCAAATCAATCCCATTGAGCAGATCTATGGCCAAATTTAGTAATACGATGGTGTTTACTCTATCATGATTGTATTCTTTGACCGCATGATCTGTTAGTACAAGGTATTCCTGTACCTCATCAGAATCAATGATGCTGACTGTTTGAATTATTTCAGATATTTTTTGGATCAGCTCAGAATTGATGTTTTCATGGAGATGGATGCTTATCTTTTCATTCACAATTACTAGTATTCTAATTAGTTCCTCCACAAATAGATCCTGGTTGGTAAAAAGGACCCCAAGGCTGGATAATAGATAAGCCCGTATCGACCGTTTTATTATCTGATCAGCAAATTCCTGAAACCAGTGTATTACATCATCAATTGCACCATTAACCAGATCAAATCTTACCTGATAAGCAGTTTTTTGCTCAGCCATGATATATATTTGATAGCCATCATGTTGTTGGGACATGGTTATCCTTGAGACACTGTATAGTGGATGAGATATCACAGCCAATTCAACAATATCAATGGTTTTGAGATTAGCCTCATTGGTATGATCAATTTCATTGTATTTGTGGGAGAGGTAATAAGGTACGAAAACACGAAACCTATTGTTCTGGAATTCCTGTATCAGATTTATCTGAAATATCTCATTGTTCCGGATGAATACTGCACTGTGATCATTATCCAGAGCATATTGTACAATTCTCTTGCATCGATCCCTTATCTCGTTTTGTGGGGGTGGTAATTCAAATTCAAAGTATTGTTTCAGCCTCTCGTTTACCTCTTCAGCTAAATCGACAATACCCAGATTATGAGCATATTCATTCAGATCATGGAATGAATAGTTGATTATCTCTAATCCCACAATTATTTATTATTGACGTGATATTTAAATTTAAAATTGTAAGATAGAAGATTTTGTTTAATTAAATTGGTGAGATAGTATAAAAATTATCCAAGATGCGTCTATATTGAGACATTTTCAATAGGCATTCAAGTTCAAGAATCCAACACATAAAAAATATGAAGCAGATCGACACGTACATCCCCTATCCATTCAAACAACATATAGAATATCAATACCCATAATTGCTTTTTATACCATAATTACAATAATTACCATGAATAAAATTACTATTCTACTAAAAACAATGAACTTTCGAAAACTAGTGCTTGCAGCTCTTCCAGTGATTACATTCACTATCTTATCAGTCACTCTTGGAGTGGTCGGGGAATGTGTAGGGATCGGGTCAGAAATATTTTGCGAAGATCCTTAATCAAATAAATAATCATCAATTTTTACCAAATCCATATCTAATACCATTTTTATTCCTTCAATTGCATTAATAATCTCATTTCCGAGATAATATCTTGCAATCTCAAAATTGTTTTCAACCGCTAATTTCTCTATAATATTCTTGATTACTAAATCTTGATTATCCAAAATAATTCCTAAATAATATTTACAGAGGTATGACTTAATCTGTATATATGATGAGTATTTTGTGGATATGGGAATAATAGATTCAACTAATTCTGATAATGCAATCCATTCGTTAGTAGTTACATAAATGATACCTAATTGAACAAAACCAAGAATTACCTTACTTGGATATAAATTGATAAATTCTATTAGTTTTGCAATTATTTGTGATTCAGGATCATTTCTCTCAATCATTGCCAAAATCGCGATATAACTGTGATATGAATCAGTTGCATTATTAACATTCAGATCTGATAATTTTTCTAACTGATCAGTATTTATTATTTTTTTATCCATGTATGAGATAAGGTTGTACAGATAACATGCATATGATTTTACCAGTACTGAAATACCCTCTTCATTAATTACCTCATCCAAAATATATAGTGATTGTTCTATTTTACCATCCAGGTAATATATTATAGCAATTTGATTATTGATTATATAGTAACTATCCAAGCTCCTTTCTCTATCTATTGTCTTTTGAACCTCAAGAATGATTTCTAATGCCTTGGAATAATCACCCATATTTCTATAGATCCTACTCTCATACCTTTTAAGGGCAATAATTGTTGCTGTATCTTTAGTTTCTAAATTATTTAGCTGTTGATCTATTGAAGCCAATGCAATTTCATTCTTTCCTAGAATAATACAAGAAAAAATATGATTATTTATTGGTGTATCCAGTTCAATTTCATTTATCTCGTGGTCACTATATTGTTTATATAACTCGATTGAATCTCTAAAATACTTCTCAGTGTCCACCCAATGGTTAAGTTGCATACTAAGAAATCCGAGATATCTGTATAGATATGCGGGGTTAAATTTAAACTTAAATTCTCTACGTATACCAAGCCTTTTGAAAGAATTTGTATCAAAACGAGTGATCACATCCTTGTATTCAGTGTTAAATGAATCATATACCTTTTGAGCTTTGCCAAGAAATTTTATTCTGTCTCGTACATTTCCTAGTGATGATAGAGTCGCATAATTTGCCAAAGAAACATACTCCTGGACATCAGAAGAATCTATTATTGAGATTAATTTCATGATTTCAATCATTTCTCCAATCTCAGCTGAATTAGTACTCTGCTCCCTGATTTCTTGTAAAATATTAATTAGACTATTTGTAAATTCTTTAACGTCGCTAAATTGGAAGCCTAAAAGGGAAATCAAATAATCCTGGATTTTAATGGATTTTATCTGTGAAATAAATGTTTGAAACCAGGACATAATATCTGATAATTCTCCCTGTGCAATATCGAACCTTGTCAATATTCCAGTATCCAATTTTCCTTCGATGTACAGTTGATATGAGGAACCAAATTGAGAAAGAGATACCCTAGAATCTGTTAGTTTAAGCTGATATCTATTTGGAACCTCTGTGATATTTATGATATTGAGATAACTGATGAGGTTAATGGTGTCATTACCAACAATATTCTCTGCATACGTGGGTCTGTTGTATATGGGTACAAATACTCGGATATTTTTTTTCTGGAATTCACTGATCAAAAATGATTGATATGATTCGTAATTTCTCAAAAATACGGCTTTATGATTGCTTTGAACAGCATGGTTCACAATTCCCCTGCAGTACTCACTGATCTCCTGTGTTGTGGGAATCAGATCAAATTCCAACAGTGATTTCAACATCTGATTTACCTTCTTAGATAATTCAACAACTCCCATTTTTTTTACATTATCCGGTACTGGATAAAATGAATAGTTGAAAATCTCAAGATCCACAAGTAATATTATATTGTTTATTATATAAATGGTGATTTTCTGCTGTGTACTGTGGATAACGAAATCTATTACTTTAATCCATAAAAAGATTGATATCAACATGTAACATGTATAAGGGTCTAAAGATAGATATTAAAAAACAAGAATCCATCACTCACCAAATATATTAATATTGAATCTGATGTACGAAGTGATAATGCGGAAATTCCTTGTAATATTATTATTACTTATTTTAATATCTATACCTTCAGAAGGAACAATCCCGGATTATACTGATAGTTATAATGTAGATATAGGGGACTCATTCACATGGATACAGGAGTTCGAATCGCTAGGTTTTGATAGCATTCAATATTATGAAAAAATTAAATTGACCTATGAAGTCTTGAACACTACTACTTATCAGAGTGATATTGACGGTGATTTTATCACATATCTTGGTAAAATGACGATTGAGATAATAGAAACCACTGATTCAAACTGGGATTATGAACCTATAGAGTTAAGAGAATATAGTATATTGTATCCATTTGGTATGGATTTGTATTTGATATTGACTGATGATCAATTAGAGAGCCATGCAGAGCTTGCACCATTTGATTACAAGTATCTGGGTAATTACTATTTTGTGGATAGATCGCTAATTGGTCAATTTGAAG
>DAOUUM010000495.1 GCA_030668165.1 Candidatus Heimdallarchaeota archaeon | reverse complement strand
TGTTTTCACATCAAGATGGCTAGTAATAGCTGCAGTAAGCAGATCGGGACTATCCTGATACCTGGCTACCAGTTCTGAATAGTTATCAAGAAAATTGGAAAAGGTCCTGGAAACCGAGGTACGTGAGGCCATCAGTAGAGGTGATTGCAGACCCACAAATAGCAAATTATTTGATATTCTTGTCGTCTGATCAAGAAAATTAGGATTCACCTGTGATATCTTTATTAATTCCAGACCAGATGTCAGCAATACAAATGTGATACTGAGATAGATTATTATTTTTAATAAACGTCCAAATTCTTTTCTAGGCCATAAAATCCCATAAAATGGTCTTATCAAACGATGTGGTTTCTTCATACCAGGTTTCAGGGTGAGATTGATATGTCTCATGTCAGAATGTAGCTTCCACATGACAAACATGGCTGAGGCAATTCTTGATAATCCCTCAATAACAAATTCACTGTCGTTACGCAACCCAATCGTGCCCAGTAATACAAAAGCATAGGTAATTGAGAAGTATAGAGCTATTCCCACCAAGAAATGAGTTATTTTATCTATAAAATTATCAGAATATGCGAGAGTAAAGGCTAAGGTGAAGAAAATCATCAAAATTGGGTAGAGTATCATGATATTATTGTTAATTAGTTCTCTTCCACCCCCGTATTTGAAGAGTTCAACGAGTATAGCTATGAAAAACACTGTTTTAGCAATAATCGGTTCCCTTGTTTTTGATCGCCCCCTTACTTTTTTCATATTATAAGTAAAAGTAATTCTCATATTTAAGGGCTGAGGCTGGGCTGAGAAATACCTGCAAAATTTTGACAAAATCGAATTTTATATACAACTAGAGACTGTGAATCTTCAATAATTGGAATCCATCTTCAAATTATTCCTAGTTGATCTCTCCCCGCAACTTCTTGTTTTACAATTTTTTATCGATAAAATTAGCAAGTACCTGTTCATAATTATCCTGCTTTCTCATAAGTGCTCAGAACTAAATTGCTTCCAATTCCATACTTTACAAGGAGCAATTTTGTTAAATTCCGTATCTTCACTCAATAAGTCTATCTTTAACAAGATTGCAGTGGCAATTACTATGCAATCAAAAAGGTCATTATGGCCTTCAGAATACAAATTATTGGCATATTCATGTATCATGGGTTCGGTTAGACCATCTACAATTGTGATAGATTTGTGATTAGTTATTGTGGGTAAAATTTGTTCATACCTATTTAGTGTAGTTTTTTCCTTTGTATGTTTAAATTCTTGAATAAGCAAATACTTAATTTCAAGCAGACTAATACTGGAAAGGTATACAGTTTGTGATTCCAGTAATCTGTGAATGTCATAATTTTTAATATCAGGGATTAAACCAAATAAAGGCATGATGTAACTGGTATCAATAACGATTCTCATAATCTCTCCATTATTTCTTTTTCTTCTTCTGCAATCATCTTATCAAATTCTTCGACTGTTGCTTTCTTAATTATGGGTAGGGAAAGGGTTTCTTTGACTGTGAGAATTTTCCTGATGTGTATCTGTCCAGGACTTACACTGATAGCTACTCGATCACCGGGATGAATACCTGCTGCTTCTCGTATTTTTTTCTTTGGAAGTATTTCCCCTTTTTTACCCACAGTTATTTCATCAAGCATGTTTAATAATACTACAATTAACAATTTATACTTTACGGAAAAAATTAAAAATTTCGGAAAATATTAATTTTCTAATTAGCGTTTATTATTTTAACTTAATGGGATTATCAATTACAATTTATCACTGAGAAAATTCATAATTACTTGTTCATAATTATCCTGCTTACTTATGGTGCTGTGTCCTCCCTTATCAAACAACACAACCTCAACGTTCTCCAGTGCACTCCATGCCCTCTCTATCCTCTCAATATCGTGGAAAATCTCATCATCCCTGGCATATAGGAGTAGCATTGGTACATTGCACCTGGCAGCTGCCATAATGGGATTGTACTCATATTCCTTGTTCCTTATCATCAGTAGCCTGAACACAAGTTTAATTCCAACATAGAAAACACTGGTCAACCAGTCTGGAAATGGCTTGTAAAACTCTTTTAATCCACTGAGCATGACTCTGGGTGCTGCCTCAGCTACAACTCCCCTGACAAGCTGATTTCTTGATGCAACAAGTATTGAGGATCCACCCCCGATGGAGTGTCCATGTAGGAATACTGGTTTTGCCCACCAGTTGACCACAGCCTCGATATCCTCTGCAAATCCCAGTATATGTTGCCCAGTAAACATCTTATCTGAATTTCCATGATCTCTTGCAGAAAGGATGATTGTGTTGAATCCCATTCTTGACCACTTCTCAGCCCGGCAAACCATTCGTCCCCTGTCTCTGCCCCAGGCATGGACCAGAATCACGGTATTATCAGTTGGAGTATTGTTCCTTACCACCCAGAGTTCAATCTCTTTGTTACCCACAGCAATTC
>DAOUUM010000335.1 GCA_030668165.1 Candidatus Heimdallarchaeota archaeon | reverse complement strand
TTCAGAGAATTTTGATACTGCTCCAGTAATTGGTGTAAATACAACTATTATTGGAACGGTTGGTGAGGACTTGATTGAGATAGCAGATGATGCAAGGGATGATATAGATGTATACAAATTAGGTTTAGTTAATTATGGGAGACTAGAAGTTAATTTCACAATTCTTGAAAGTGAAGAAAGTGAACCTTTATTATTTGTAAATGCTTACAACCAAAGTGATCCGCCAGGGGATTTATTGTTAAGATTGAGGGTCTATTTATCTCCATCATCATATAGTGATAATGTCATATTGATGCCTGGTGATGAATATTATATGCATATTCAAACATTTGATAAAAATACCACGTACGAAATGACAATTAGATATTTTGATTTGCCTTACACTCCTCCCACAACAATTGAGGATCCAACAACAACAACAACTTCTGAAAGTGATCTCACAACCGATAGCCTTGAAAATAGCAATATAGGAACATCAGATTCAACGGGATTGATAATTATGTTAACCTGTTTTACTTTAATCTCAATCACTTTGAAGAGATATAATCGATCATCATAAGACATACTCAACTAAAAAATATTATAAACTAATAGAAATTCTATCTGCTTTGCAATTAATAAATAAGAAACACTACTAATCTTATCATTGGTATTAATGGAAATTATTCCAAGAGATGGAAGATATGTCAGAATTAATTGAAATAGCAAATAGCTTGACTGAGGCTGTGAATCTGGATACAGCACCCCTATTCATATATGGATCTGATACAATTCCATCTGGAGCTGTATCTGCAGTTGGAATCAATAGATGTATTGCCAAAACTATATTTCAATTGGCCAGGGATGATGAATATGATGTTATCTACCTAGAAAAGGATGAAGAGATGGAAATTTGTCCCGGGGGACAAGCATGGCTGGGCTTCAAAGATTTCATGTCCAATCTGCATTATTTTATATCCACCGGTAAGGAGGATTTCAGAAATGGAGCTGCTGAGTACCTGATTGCCAACCCTGAACTTGCACTTAAGAGACTAAAATCAGTGGGGGAGATCAAACCACCTGCAAAATATATTATCATACAAAAAAACAGGTTAAATGATATCAATGCTGAGATACTGTCCATAATAATATTTGGAAAAGCAGAGCAAATAAGAAATTTAAGCTCTCTGTACTACTTTAGCTCAGAGAATTCATTTGATGTTCAATTCCCCTGGGGACCATACTGTGCCTCATTCGTATCTTACCCCAGTAATATGATTCAAAATAGTCCACACAACAGCATTATTCTAGGCCCAACAGATCCTACCGGTAATAAATGGTTTCCCTCCGAATATTTGTCTATGGGAATCCCTTATGAAATTGCAACACAGATGGCCACTGATCTTGAAAAGTCCTTCCTCAGTAAAAGCAATCTCAGGAAGGAGAAAAGGAAAACATGAGTTATAGTATGTAATCGATGAGAACTACAGATTGAATTTAAACAATCTATATTTCAGGTCTCATGTAAACTGTATACGGTCATATCTTTGCATCAGCTAATTCAATTCTTTGGTCTTTTCCTTGAGAAAATCTCCATAACTGTCTGGTTTTTTCTCCAGTTTCTGTACGGGTTCTTTCTTCTCACGCGAACCAAAGAATCTTCTGATAGCATTTGCAATATTATCGAAGACTTGCATAATTTCATCTAGAGTATAGACTTGGACACTTATTAAGTTAATATGGAAAATTATGTCTACTGAGCTATTTATGAAGCTGATTTGTGAGATTAATAATGTTTTAAGATTTATAATAATTCTTCTAGTTGAATATTGAATACACTTAATTATCTGAATGAGATATAATAAAATATGAGTACAATTTCAATAGATAAAGATTTAGCATTAGATTTATTCCGAACAAAACTTCAAATAATCGATGAAAAAATACAAAACATACTGCAAACGTGGAATTATCGTGAAATAGATGCATTTATTGAAGATACAAAGCAAGGAAAAATCATCGAAAGCGAAATGGACGCCATCTCCCTAGAAAATTTAAGAAATAAAAGAAAACAAATTGAAAAATTAATGGATATTGATTAATTTGTTGGGTGAGGATCTACTCTCTAAGGCCTATGCATTAATTATAGAATGTTTGAAGGAACTGATTGTTAGTTCTATCCTAGATGAGGATATAGCCAGAATTAAAATAATATTAAAAAATAATATCACAATCTATATTATCTATAATGACAATCCTGAGTATTCATATGTAGTCATTTACTCGTTGGAAAAATTTGATAGAACAAGATTTGATAATTATGACAAACTATGGGATGTGAAATCAAAACCTCATCATTGTCATCCCAGATTTAGTCATAAAGGAATTGAAAGCAATTTTATTGGAATTCCTGAAAATGATATGCCTTTATTATGTAAAATACTGAAAGATAATTCCATTCTCTCATACTCTAAATAATTATAATAATAATTCCTCAAGTTGATTGATTATTTTCTCGTATTGGACCATTCCAAGCTTCCAAAATCCTGATTCAGCAAGATCAAATCCCATATCCGTGGCAAGTTCTTTGGGTGATTTTTTACCACCTGCAGCCAGCATTGCCCTGAATTTGGGAATGAATTCCACTGGATTGTTCTCATATGATTCATACAGCGCAAGAACCATCAACTGTGACCAAGTGTAGGGATAATTGTAATAACGGAAGTAAGGCATGTAAGGATGCGGTTTCCAGGTCCACATATCATAGTCCATTTCTTCAAACCATGACACTGTATCACCATGCATATGATCCCTTGCCTCACTCCATAGTTTGGCAAATGTCTTGTCATCAAGAAATTCACCATTTTGAACTGCCTTGTAAGTTTCATGCTCAAAATTGGTACGGGAGAATACTTGGAAGATGGTCTGTCCAAAATTGTCAAGTAATCCCAGTAGAACAGCTTTCTTCTCCTCATCAGACTTTGCTCGTTCCAACAATAGATTGACCAGCATCATCTCGCCAAACTCACTTGCCACCTCTGCAATCACCATGGGATATGATTGATTGAACAGTGATTCCTGGTTCTCATTTAAAATTGCCTGTGCAGCGTGACCCAATTCATGAGCCAGCGTGAAGACTGATCCCAGTGTACCTGTAAATGACATCAAGATAAAAGCAGACTTTCCAATAGGCCATCCGGAACAGAAAGCTCCCTGTCTCTTGCCCTTTCTTGGTGAGGCATCAATATTATTCTTCTCAAACATGGATGCAATCATCTTACCAAATTCAGGGTCAAATCTGCTGTAAGCCTCGGTAACCAGTTCCCTTGCCTCTTCCCAGGTAAATGTCATATCCGGTAATCCAGGAACAGGTGCAGTTATATCCTCGGGATCTAAAATTTCAACTCCCATAAGCTTGGCTTTGATCCTGAGGAATTTTTGAAATAAAAATCTACCCTCCATCACAGCTTCTGATAATCCATCAAACATGGGTCTCTCCACATCATTCATGATCATAGATGAATCAAGAGTATCCTTGTAATTCCTCAGATCACTGTTAATCACATGGAAGGAACTGATATTTCTCAAAATGTTTGCAAATATCTCTGAATTGGCTTGTAATTTGCCAAATATCTCCTCATGTGCCTGTCTACGTACTGATTTATCATCATGATTCAAGAATCCAAGTGCTCCACCAAATCCATGGGATTCTCCCTCAATATCAAAAGATAATGTACCCAGATGGCTTCCCTGAAATTCCTGCCATGCATTGATTCCATTTTTATTGAGTGAGATGGATAATTTCTCCTCAATCTCGGATAGATTGTGTGGTGCACGCCTCAGTGCTTTCTCAAGATAATGTCTGAAATTAGATAGTTCGCTAGCATCCACATAATGTGGTTTGGTTAGCAAAAGGGTACCAAGATCTACGCTGAAAAACGCCAACTGTCTTCCAATCTCCATGGAGAAAT
>DAOUUM010000352.1 GCA_030668165.1 Candidatus Heimdallarchaeota archaeon | reverse complement strand
TGATTTTTCTCAGCATTGCCGCTGGAAGAGCAGTTACTCTGGGGGCATCTTTTGTGGGTTATGCTGCTCATGCAAGTGATCATGCGGTGTATCCTGATTGTCGACCTGATTTTATAGAGGCGCTGGACAAGGCAATATATCTGGGGAATCTCTGGGATCCTGTTAATTTGATCGCACCCTTCAAGGATAAAACAAAGGCAGATATAGTTAAATTAGCTGTTGAACTTGAGGTTCCACTTCATCTTACCTGGAGCTGTTATGAGGGTGGAGAACAGCCATGTCTTAAATGTGGTACCTGTCTTGAGAGAACTGAAGCCTTCTTACAAAATAATATGCAGGATCCCGCGATTTCTGATGAACTCTGGATAAAGGCCGTAAAATACTATAATAGTAAAAAATCAGATAAACGGGGTATTCCACTATGAATGATTTCACCTGCTACAGAACCGAGGATCTGGGATCTATATTGGTCCTATTATACTCAGAGAAACAATCGAGTGTGATATATTTTGTGGATCCTTGGAAAATTGGTATTCTGGATTGTTTTCTATTTGAGGGAGATCTTGATAACATCAGACAGGAGATGAATATGCCCGATCTTAAATTCACCCAGATAGATTTGACAATGGCAAAATACTTCATAGCCATGGGAAAAAGGATCTCTAAGCGTGTAGGGACGCCTCTCAATTCAATGGCCAACAAATGGAACGCAAAACTGGAGATTGATAATGTAGAGATTTCTGGTAGTATCTATAAATGTTTTAGTTGCGAGACTGGTGAATTAGATACCCAGGAGGATGCAAAGATTATTGGAATTGCCAAGAGAGAGCTAAAGAGAAAAGTTGCAGGCACGATAAAAGAGAAACAGTACTACTATATCTGCAAGGATTGCAAGGACAAATTGCACAAAACTCACACTGTTTGAATTAGCTATAATAGTCAGTAATTACTAATAAAATTCAATATGACATGTTAATTCTCATGAATGTTTAAAAACGACTGATTTTAAAAATAGATGTGGATGTTGAAGATCTAAGATTATTACTTAGTCGTATTGACAAAGAAGATCAATTTGATGAGGTGGTAAATCGAGAGGAAACTCAATACTTGGATAATGATCTGATATCGCTGGATCTGAGTCGTTTGGAAATTGATAATATACCAATCGGAGTGTTTGATCTTCTGTCAGAACTGATTTATTTGGATTTAAGTGGGAACAATCTTTTTTCACTATCTAATTCAATCTTTCATCATCTTGAAAATCTCAATTATATTAATTTGTCCCATAATAAGCTCAAAACACTACCTCGAGATATTTTCTGGAATATGAACAAATTAAGAGTGATTGGATTACATAAAAATCTGTTAAATAATCTCGCAGATGATATATTCGAGCATTTAGAGGATCTAGAGCAGCTGAATCTTGAGGGAAACAATCTGTCAAAAATTCCTAATATTGAGGATTTAATCAATTTGGAGATAATAAATATCAAGAATAACCCAATAACACAATTCTAGATATAGAACAAAATTAATCCTTTTGACAGGAACTGGGAAAAATCATTATATTCTATTTCTCATTTATTACGCTGTGGAGCAAGATACACATAATCAAGATATAGAAAAAACTCATGTTGTGACCCAAACAACAGAGGAAACCAAGGAGGATATAGAATTCAGATCATATGCAGTTTTGACCTTCTGGATTGTTCCCTTGGCTCTATTTGCAATGGATCTTAGTAATTTATTCTTTTTGTTGCTATTAGTAGGAATACTACTAGAATTTAAGAGATTTTCAATAATTAGGTTCTTCAGATACATTGTATATATTCTAATTGTTATTACATTTGGGATAAAACTAAAAAAACGAAGACCAGAAATGCTGAGAGTATGGTGGTTGCTAAGTTTTGGTGGATTAATCGCTGGAGGTATTTCTTTTCTGATTGGTTATTCAATACTGACCCTGCTCCCTGCTATCATCATTATTTACAACAGGAAGACTTTTCTGAAGTATATGTTTGTGATAACTAATTTACCCAGAACAAATTATGTGAACTTGCAATCTGCTTCTGAACGGGATCGTAAAAAGAAGATGTATGATGATCTCACAGAGGAGGAAAAGGATTATTTTGTATTTAGAAAACCAAAGAGATTAACCCATATTGTAACAGGATTATTGATATTAATCATTCCAATCATGTTATCTGTTTTACTAGTTCCCATGATTGCTATCGCAGCTGGAACTGGCTCCCGAGCAATCATCCAAGAATTATTTCAGTTAAGTTTGTTGTGGACAGGAATCGGGTTGTTAGCTATTTTACCGTATATATTACTGACCAACCCAATAATTAAAAATACTAGATATATACGACTGATCAATACCAGATTGACCACGTTCATAATTGGAGTATTAGCCGGTACAGGTCTCAATACACTACCCATGTTCAAGGGGGATTACTATCTTGAAAAAAGATCAGAAATACTGGATATGAGTTCATCTACTGGATTCTTTGCAATTTTCAAAAATGGAAGATTATTAACAATACTTCTAACTCCACTCGCTATTATTTCTCTTATTTTTGACTGGACAATTCTAAGACTTGATGATTCAGAACTGGCCTCACTTGATTTAACTCCCAAAGAATTTCTTGAAAATTTTGGCAATTTACTGCTGGATAATTATCTGATCTATATTTTGATATTTCTGATCGTCCCTATAGTGATCAGTACACTTCTACCCCTGATATTTGCCCTATATGACGCTGAGATAAAACGGGCTACCTGGGATAGCCCAGCACATCTATCCGGAAAAGAGATCAACAATGTTGAGGATGTTGGCAAGACAATTAACAATTTGTTCAAATTTGTAATTGGGGTTGGTGCGATAATGAATCTCTCAAATAATATTTCTCTTGTACTTGGTAAAACAAATCCTATTAGTCCGTGGTTGATCACTGGTATTGTATTAGTTATATGTGCAGTGCTAATATTGCCAGGAACTATATTCCTGGTTTACTCAGATCTTGCTTCTGGTGAACATGCAATAGGTGTAAATTACATCAGATACCATATATCAAATGCAGAGACAGTTTCCGTTGGAACAATATCCAAGGATTACAAATTGGAGGATAATCTATCAAGGCCTCCAGCCAATATCGCTGAATCTATCGGATTGAAACCATTGGAAATAATAACCGAAACGATTGTAGAGTAATTCAAACCCACATAGATTGTTTCATGGAGTCAAATATTGACCGTTTTAATGTATTGAATAATCGCATGATCCTGTCCTCAGCCTCAGCTTCCAGCATACCACCTACTCTGGCCATTCCTTTGATAACAGAGCCTGCCTTAGCCTCAAAAGTCTTCTGGGTCAGGTATCTGACGGCATCTGATAGATTGACTATGGATGGATCTTCAGAATGTGCAGAATCCACACTACCAAGGTCATAAGTGATCAACCAGTCTGAGGTTTCATGGATTAGGACTATATCCTCCATCAAAAATAATTCTTCAAAAATATCCCTTGTGGGGAATTTTGTCAAGGGTAATCTTCCTAGATGAAGGTAGAAATGTTCATTGTCAGAGGATACGACTCCGTTTTTATCCATGAAAATATTATCAATGCGATCACTTACCTTAGAAAAGTCCTTGTAAATTTTGGCGGTGTAAGTCTCACCACGAGTGATCAAGTATTTCTCAAAATCCTTCTTTGTTTTAGCATTACTAATTGCTTTCTTCTCCAGTTTGGA
>DAOUUM010000161.1 GCA_030668165.1 Candidatus Heimdallarchaeota archaeon | reverse complement strand
TCACCTCTTCCCTATCAATTGTTAGTATTGTATTAATATCCGTCATTGGGTTAACCTCTGATTTAAAATGATTTGGATGTTCGAAGGATTAAAATTTTTAATCCACCACAAAACTACCCAAACTATATTATTAATAATGTATAGGATAAAACATACTATTTTGTACAGAATAATAGAAAAAATACAATAAAGGTACATGCATTTGGGATTTTATTCAATATATTCAATCTTTATAATTGATTTTTTTTTGTCAAATTCAAGATTATGATCATTAAATGGTGATTTATAATTCGACTGGCTTTATCTAATATAGACACTAAAAATTATTGAACTTGGAATTTCAAAATAAAATAATATGCATTTGGGATATATTTCCAAATATAGTGATATTTCGAAATTCTTTTCAGTTATCTGAATTTAGATGAGAAATATATCACTTTTTACGAAAAAATTGAAAAAAATTTTGGCAAAATAGAATGAATTTCCCATATTCCTTATATTATTATAGTATGGTTAGTTTTTTGACTGATATACAGAATCATTCGATAGCGGTCAATATAAAAAATAACAAAGGTTAGATAAAAATGAAAATGAAATCTAATAGAACTATAATAACATTAATTTTTATGTCAGCATTGCTTATGCTTTCTATGACATTTCCAGAGGCATCTGTAACTACAATAAATTATGTTGATACAACTGTTGATACAACAGTTGATGTCGTAACCGATCAAGCCACATATAAGGCTGCATTGATGGTCGGAGGAGATGAGACTGATCTAGGTTTCTCTTACACAGCAATCGAGGGTATGAAAGCACTCGAGGCAGATTATGGATGGGACACATCTATTTCAAAGCAGGTAGAATACACTGATCAATCTCGTATTGCAAGTGAATATGGAGCAGAGGGATATGATGTGGTTTTCGCAGTAGGAGGTCAATTTATTGAGACTACTTATTTCGATGTTGCTTGGAGTTACCCTGACACTCTATTTGTACAGATACCTGGTCTAAATGAATATGTTCCCACACCTGATAATGTAGTTGGACTTCACCCAGCATTCCAGAGTGAGGGTATGTACCTCGCTGGAGTACTGGCAGGATCTATGACTGAAACACAAAGGTTGGGTGTTGTATTTGGTGAATGGTATGAGTACCTTTCAATCGAGTATTATGCATTCAAGGCTGGTGTTGCCAGTGTAAACACTGATGCTCTTGTATTTGCCAGAGTAGCAGGTACTTGGGGTGATGCTGCCATTGGAAAACAGATCACAGAGGCTCTTATTGAGGCCAAGGATGTTGATATTGTTGTTCAAGTAGCTGATACTACTGGTAGAGGAGTGATTTCTGCCTGTCAAGATGCTGGTATTACAGTTATCGGTACAGTTGGTGATCAGTATGAACTGGCACCAGAAATTACCATGACTAGTATTGGTATGGATACTGCTGGTCTTATGGCTTTGGTTGCTGATAAAGTTGAGGCTGGTACAGCCATGGATGAACTGGGTGGAACCTCTTGGGATATACCAATTGGAAACTATCTTCATCCCTATCATGAGTATGAGGATAAAATCCCTGATGATGTTAAGGATCTTGTCATTGATGTCAAAACAGCAATTGATAATGGTTCACTTGTTGTACCACGTATCGTTTCTGAATTTCCTCCAGAAGATCCCTACACACCAGAAACAACTAGTGCACCAGGATTTCAGCTTTTAGAACTGTTGCTAACCTCTATGATTGCTATTCCAATAGTAAAGAGATTACGTAACAAACAATGAACTTCCTAATCAATCAGATATGGGGGTAGGAAGAACCTATTAATAATTTAATGGAGTATAAGTTAACAGTGAATCTAATAAAATCAGTTGTCTCGAGATTTCGTGATAATAATAAAACTAAGAAAAGTCAATTCAGTGACATTAAAATTGACCAGATCAAAACTGGTGAATTAATTGTTGAAATGAAGGATATCACCAAGCGATTCCCAGGTGTGGTTGCCAATGATAAAATCAATTTTGAATTGAAAGCTGGTGAGGTTCACGCCTTGCTGGGTGAGAATGGTGCTGGTAAGTCAACCCTGATGAATGTTCTCTATGGGCTCTATGGATTTGACTCCGGTGAGATACGCATTAATGGAATCAAAGTTGACCTGCGATCTCCCAAAGATGCCATCGAGATCGGAATCGGTATGGTCCATCAGCATTTCACCTTGATACCTGTGATGAGTGTTGCAGAGAATATCTTGCTGGGTGTAAAATCAACCAATAAGGGATTAATAAATCTCCCAGAGGCAGAGAAAAAAATTATCGAATTATCAGAAGCCTATAACCTGAAAGTCGATCCAAAGGCCATGGTTGGTCAGCTCCCCATGGGAGTCCGTCAGAGAGTGGAGATTATCAAAGCACTGTATCGTGGTGCTAAAATACTCATTTTAGACGAACCCACCTCTGTTCTCACACCACAGGAGGCCGAAGAATTTTTTGGAACCCTGAAATCCATGGTGAAAAAGGGGTTAACAGTAATAATCATCACTCATAAGTTACCAGAGGTATTTGCTATCAGTGATCGTGTGACAGTTCTCAGAAATGGACGTTTCATTGAGACAATTGAGACGAAAAATACCAATCCTGAAGAACTATCAAAGAAGATGATTGGCAGGGAGATACACTCCCAGAACGAAAGGGCTAGTATCAAACCTGGTAGGATTGTTCTCGAGGTCAAGGGACTCAAAGCCATGAATGACAAGGGTCAAGAAGGTCTCAAAGATATCTCGTTCTCTATTCATGAGGGTGAGATACTGGGATTTGCCGGGGTATCAGGAAATGGTCAAAAAGAACTTGCTGATGTCATATCAGGTATGAGACACTCCATAGAGGGTTCCATAAAATATTTGGAACAGGAGATAACCAATTTTCCACCCAAGAAATTAATAGGCCTAGGTATCGGTGATATTCCCGAGGATCGTGCAGGAACAGGTTTATTGATGAATTTCTCAATTGCAGAGAATCTGATCCTGGAATCACATAATGATTCTCCCTTCTCACACAAGTGGTTCTTGCCATTCAAGAAACCTTACTTTTTGAATGATGATGAAATTCAAAAATATGCAGAGAAAATTGTGGAAGAATATGATATTGAGACTCCTAGTGTTAATGTACCAGCAAGAAATCTAACAGGTGGAAAACTTCAGAAGCTTCTTCTTGCCAAGGTTCTCTCCAGAAAACCTAAACTGATAATTGTCGCCCAACCAACAGCAGGATTGGATGTAGGTGCCACTGAATTTATCACTAATAAATTATTGACTGAGAGGGAGAATGGTGTGGCCATATTACTGATTTCTGAGGATCTTGATATCGTAATGTCTATGAGTGATCGCATCGCGGTTATTTACGGTGGTAAAATTGTGGGTATTGTTTCTGCTGCAGATGCAAATATCAGCCAGATTGGCCGCATGATGACTGGTGCTGAATAAGAAATATCAAAAATCAATCTACCAAGTGAGAACCTATTTTTAATCTATATATACTGAGGACTAAACCATGAACGATACACATAATCCTACTTTGCACTTGAATGCAATCTCAATTGGTACGACTGCAAATACCAGGCTTACACAGCATGAGATGGGTAGGGTACACAGTGTATTTCAACAGGTAATTAATATCTCAGTCCATGATAATCTGATAAGTATTGTTGGAAAGCGAGTTGGACAGGGACCACTGAATATTGTGGTAAATTTCCCCCATGATTTGGATCTCACTGCGATCGTGAAGGCTGGGGATATTGTCACCCTTGATGAGACAATAAGAATTGACAACACATTGAGCATAACTACAAATTCAACCAGTATATGGGAAGCAAGTATCAATTTTCAGGATTTGCTTCATCCAGTAAATGTAATTTTGTCAAATATAGAAGTTGTGAAGGAAGTTGTATTGGCTTCCAAAAATCTGAAAGGTCTTGGTGAATTAATTGACCATGTAAATGATATGGAAATTTCAAGTACATACCAACTGGAACCAATTTCCAAATTTGCTGTCCCTCATATATCATCCCTTATCAGGGCAATCAGATTGCGAATATCCCATGATATAATACAATCTAGTAATAAGATAATTGGATTGGGATCTGGTCTCACTCCTTCAGGTGATGATATGTTAATTGGTCTGATGATCAGTATGATCTATATATCTGAAAATGTACAAGGAATCGATCTTGATGTGGAAAAGATTAGTAGTGATATTATTTCTGACATTACCGGTCGTACTACAATTATAAGTGAAGAATTTTTGCGAGAAGCTGCTTGTGGGAGGGTAAATGAACCTGTTGCCACTCTTATGGAAAAAATATTGATCTCAGGGCAAAAAGAGATGAGAGAATCGGCAAAAAAAGTGCTCTCTGTAGGGAGTACATCAGGTGCAGATACGATATTTGGGATCATACTTGGTACCAATTTGATGTTGACATAAATTAATAATTAGAGAGATTGTAATGATTATTATTTTCATTTCCTTTTTTGCAGAAGAATAAATTGCTTAACCTAAGTATTAAAATATGCAATTTGAATGACATGTTATAGAATAGGTAATTCTTTTATGGCAATATCAGAAGCACTACAATTAAAAAAATTTGAGAAAATATTATTCAAAACCGATATCAGGCCACTATGGTGTCCTGGATGTGGTGATTTTGCAACACTAAAAGCCATGAAAGCAGTGATGTACAATCTTCAATGGGATCCTACCCAGACACTTTTTGTTGCCGGTATAGGCTGTTCATCCAAGATGAATGATGCACTGGGCACATATGGTTTGCATGTTATTCATGGAAGAGCAGTTCCTGCTGCGATAGGTGCAAAATTGTCCAATTATGATCTAAATGTGGTCGCCTATGGAGGAGATGGAGATATGACCGGTATAGGTGGTAATCATCTGGCACATGCTTGTCGAAGAAACATTGACATGACAATCATTGTTACCAATAACAAGACCTACGGACTCACCACTGGTCAGGCCTCACCCACTTCTGATCTTGGGTACAAAACCAAGACCTCACCATTTGGTGTGATCGATAAACCAGTAAATCCCATATTGAATGCTATTGCATCAGGTGCAACATTTGTTGCCCGTACATCAACCTCGGACTCAAAACATCTTGCATATGTGCTTGAAGAGGCTATGAAGCACAAGGGTACCAGTTTTATAGAGATTTTACAATTCTGTATCACATTCAACAGGATAAATACGCCTGACTATTACTCAACCAGATTATTCGATCTTAAAGAGTTGAATCACAATATTTCAAGTAAGACAAATGCACTTGCCATGGCAGACTTGTGGGGAGATAAGATTCCAATGGGTGTTTTCTACAAGGAGGATATTCCAGATTACAAGGAAGTATATCCCCAGCTAAAAGATGGATCAATTGTCAAGAATAGAGTGAAAAAGCCACGAGATGTATCCAAAATATTTGAATCATTAATGTAAATTATCAGGAATCAATAATAAAATCGACCAACTCTAATACTATATCATTCTAATATTGAAATTCCTCTCTGTTTTATACGTTCCAGAGCATGTTGAGTGAATATTATCATTAAGAAGCCACACTTGCAATTAATTCATCAGAACTTAATAGCACCAGTCTATTCAAATCTAGGTTTACTTTTGAGAAATTTATTATCTCAATTCCACATATTTGATTGTTGTCATCATAGTCTATCATGACATTCTCACTAATTTGATCTGTTTCAGATACCTTTGATTTCGAAATATAGATATAAAGTGCATCTGCAATCTGATCAAAGCTAAATTCCATACTCACAACAATCATTTCCTACCTTTAAACTTATTTAATTCTATAAGTAATATTTATTTTTCAAATGTTATTTTATTGGTGCTGATTCAAAGATTATTGAATATTAAAATTTAACAAAATTTCCGTGGAAGGGTCAAGAAAATATGCAATGGATCCCTTATATTTGTATCATTAATGTAATATCATGGATAGAATAATTCAAAGCCATGAAATGCCAGTTCTTTGACATTATCAAAACACTGATCCTCATTCAATAATGCATTGTAGTCAAACCATCTGAAATTATTATTCTCAGTATTCTTCTTAATCGTTTCGAGATCCTCCTCATCAACGTAGGCATAATAAATCCAATCAAGATGAAAATGTATATCTTTCTCAATCTCCTCTTCCAGCAGAAAATATGGCATTTCAAGTAATTTTGAACGCTGATCGATTTTTGAGAGAGTTGATTTATTTTTGAATATAAATTCTAATGATGAATTCTCAAGGTTGAGAAAGGTCTCCTCCTCTATCTCCCGCAATGCTGCCTGGTAAGGATCTTCATTCATCTCAATATGACCACCAGGTGGCAACCATGATTGCAATTTCTTGTGAAAATGAAGTAGAGTTCTTGGAAATTTGCGATCCATCAGATATGTGGTTGAAACAAAATGCCTCTCCATAATGGTCATTATTCTACATTATCAATAAATCTAGTTACTCTTACAACATGAAAATATGATATTATTTCCTCATTTCTATAAATCAGATTAAATAAATCATGGCTAGGAATGATTTAATGGATCTAGATATCTTTACTCTTATAATATCAATTATTTCCTTAATTACAATTATATTGCTTCTCTGGTTGAATTATAATCAAACTAAAGAGCTCAAAAATATCAGATCTGAAAATAAGTCTCTTAAAGATATGTTACAGGATGATTTTGTAAACAAAATATTGAAAAATAAAGATAAGAGGGTCAAGACCGGAAAGGGAATAGAATCTAATATTTTAAAATCGGTTTTATTTGAGAAGGGACTGGAAAATGCGGGAAATATTGCTGAGATGAAGAGAAAAAAACTGGAAAAAGAGGAAAGCTAATTTTT
>DAOUUM010000378.1 GCA_030668165.1 Candidatus Heimdallarchaeota archaeon | reverse complement strand
GGAGTAGTTAGACACATAGCAAAAAATTCGGATGAATCAAAATACGTGCTCAGTTGTTCATGTGACACACCACTTATCACCTCAGAGATGGTTGACAAATATGTATCAAGTCTTGATTTATCCAAAAATGTGGATTATTACTTCCCTATTGTTTGGAAACCCGTCCTGAAGGCCCTATATCCCGATGTAAGCAAGATGGTACTGAAATTCACGGATGGCCCCTTCTACGGCGGAGATCTGCACCTATTCAAATTATCAACCATTCTTCATCGCGAAGCAGTTCTAAAGGATATTCTTGAAAATCGTAAGAATTTCTTTAAGATTGCACGAATTATTTCAATGAAAATTATATTCAGATACCTGTTGAAAAGAGTAAATATTGGAATTGCCCAGGATAGATTCAAGACAATATTTGATCTTAATTTATCAATCTCAGTATTTGATTTCCCTGATATCTGTGTCGATTTGGATTATGATAAAGATGTGGATGAATTCGATAGGTTGTGTGCTTTAGGACCAAGAAAATTGGGGGCTGAAGAAGGGGTTACATTCATACACAAACATTTGGACTGAATATGGAAGATAAAGATCGAATCACATTATTCCTATAATTCAGCTCTTCTTATTGAAATATGGACATGTAGAGGGCGAATTAATTTGTATAATATCATACTTCGTTCTGATACATACGATAATCATATCAAACTAATATCTTCATACTATAATCGTCTCTACGATATTACGAATACATCCTTGTATAGTTATTTTATTCGAATATCGACAATTACTATATAATAAATAGTAAAAAAAATTGCTAAACTTTTAGATATCATTTATTAGCCCCAAATAACTGTATATGTTGTGCAAATAATTAATATATTAATGATAATGTGTATTATTATTTAATTCTAAAGATCGAATTAATCAATGAGTCACTCGCAATCACACAGTTTATATATCACAATCGGATATTGGTTATTAACACGATGTTAACATCTAGTAAGGAATAAAAAGGTATTAACAGCCGTGTGTTATTAGAGGTTTTGTCCCCTTGGCGTATGCTCGTCTAAAAAGACTAACGGTGAAAATAATGAGTGAATTAGAAAACATTGTTGCAGATAAAATGGTTGACGCAAGGGGCACATCCTGTCCTGGTCCAATACTTGAAGCTAAAAAAGGAATCGCTAAGGTTAAAGTTGGCGAGGTCCTAGAGATCCGTGCCAGTGATCCTGGTACAAAAGATGATTTACCTGTTTGGGTAAAACGAGTTGGTCATGAATTTCTTGGTGTCCTCGATGGTGAGGGTTACTGGAGATTATTCATCAAGAGAAAGAAATAAACTATATGAAAAATAGTATATTTTCTAAATGATCCCGGATAACGAGAGATCAATTTTTCTTTCCATATTTTTTTTTAAAAAAGAAAAAATATCTTTCTTTAATCCAGGTGATTATTAGATTAACGATTATAAGGAGTTATTATAATAATGAGTGAAGCTATTAAAAAGAGCGAAGAATACGAACCCAAAATTCTTATCATCTCAACTGTTGGATCGTATGTTGGAATCGATAATGCAGGTGGAAGCCGCATGGATTACAGCACCAATACATATGTTATGAAAGTACCTGACCCCATTTTGTTCAAAGTCGAGTTTTATATCAAGGCTTATAAAATGGGATATGATGGCATTCTATTAGCATCAGATGGTAATGATGGGCCGTACAAGAACACATTTCCACGTCTTACAGAAAGAGTTGCAGAAACAATTGAAGCGATGAAAGAAGAGGGCATAGAATACCAGCGGATTAAACTCACGGCTATCTGTACAGTGTGCCATAAACACTTTGTGAGAGAGCTTAATAGTATAATTAATGCTGTTAAAGATCTTGGACCAGTAGGAAATTAAAGGAGAAATTAAAATGAACGATTACGATGCTTTAGTTATAGGCGGAGGAATAGGCGGAATCCAAACATCCATAGATTTAGGTGATCAGGGCTTTAAGGTTTTGATGATTGATAAGCAGGTTTCGATTGGTGGATCAATGATCCAGTTAAGTAAGGTATTTCCTACACTTGATTGTGGATCTTGTATCACTACACCCAAGATGTCTGCTGCCTTTAATCATCCCAATGTTACGACATGGAATCTAGCAGAACCCACTGAGTTCAAGAAGAATGATGATAGAACTTTTGATGTTAAGATTCTGAAAAAGGCGAGATATGTTGATTTGAGTGACTGTACTGGATGTAAAGAATGTGAATTAGCATGTCCAGTTATTGTTAATGATTTAGGGTATGATGTTAATATGGGTCCTAAAAAGGCCATAGGTGTACCCTTTCCAACAGCACTGCCCCAAAAAGCTGCTTTGGATATAGACGCTTGTATTTTCTGTGGACGTTGTGCTATCGCCTGTCCAACAGAAGCTATTAAATTTGATCAAGTAGATGAGATACATGATTTGAAATTCGGAACAGTGATTATTGCTTCCGGATTCCTGGAAACACCAACTATCAAAGAGGAGTATGGTGGTGGAAAATTCACAAATGTGCTAACTGGAAAACAGATGGAGAGACTACTAGCCCCCACTGGTCCCGCTGGAGGAGTATTCAGAAGATCCGATGGTAAAAACCCATGGAGTATTGCTTTTGTACAATGTGCAGGATCTCGTGACGAGACTATTGGTGTTCCATACTGTTCAGCAATATGCTGTATGTTTGCAATTAAACACGCTATGCTTCTGAGTGGAGCCGCACCAATGGCAGATATCACCATATATAATATGGATATGCGTACTTATGGTAAGGGTCATGATGAATTCCTTCAAGAGGCCAAGAATATGGGAATTAATTTTGTGAAAGGTAAAATTGCCAAAATCGAGGAAGACGATGATAAAAATCTAACCCTACATTTAGAAACCTTCGATGATTGGGAGCCAGGATTTAAGAAAGTGGAGCACGATCTTGTTACACTCTCACTAGGACTAGTACCTCAATGGAATCCTCAATCAGTGATTCCTGTTGCTCTTAATCCTGATGGATTTGTGCACAAGATAAGACCAAAGACTTCGCCCAACCTTACTACAATACCTGGTGTATTTACTGCTGGTACAGCAATGGAGCCGAAGGATATTGTGGATACAATTATATCTGGAAGTGCAGCTGCTGGAAAAGCTTCTCAGTGGCTAAATGGTGGTTTAACCGAGGAATTTTTCATTGAAGAACTACCAGTCAGTCTAAAAGTGGAGCATGATTAAAATGACAGAAGAGAAAAAAGTTGGTGTATTCATTTGCCACTGTGGTGGTAATATTAGTGATTATATTGATGTTGCAGATGTAGCTTTAAAACTAGAAGTACATGACAATGTAGAGGTCTCCAAAGATTTCATGTTTATGTGTTCTAATGCAGGACAAGAACTGATCAAAGAGAAAATGGACAAAGACGGGCTTACACATGTTGTTGTTGCTGCATGTTCACCTAATCTTCATGAGACAACTTTC
>DAOUUM010000375.1 GCA_030668165.1 Candidatus Heimdallarchaeota archaeon | reverse complement strand
CTACCCAAAGTTGGTGTACTGAATTATCTAGCCGATGATTATGGTTTGGATACCATATCTCTTGGATCGGTATTGGGTATGGCAATGGAAGCGTCTTCAAAAGGTGTGATTGATGAGAAATTCAATTTCAGTGATTACGATAAGGCAAAGGACATGGTTACCAGAATTGCTATGAGATCCGATGATCTGAGCAATCTACTTGCAGAAGGTACCAAACACATGGCTGAAACATGGGGTGGAGATGCACCTAACTGGGCAATTCAGGTAAAAGGTCTTGAATGTTCGGCATACAACGCATTTACACTACCGGGAATGGCTCTATCATTTGGAACATCACCGATCGGGGCTCATCATAAGGACGCCTGGGTGATCAGCTGGGAGATCAGTGACAGTGTTCGTGAGTCCTATGGACCAGAGAAGGCTGACAAGGTGATTGAACTGCAGAGAATTCGTGGAGGAATGTTTGAATCAATTGGTACATGCAGATTTCCATGGATTGAGCTAGGTTATGGACTGGAAAATTATCCTGAATTTCTCAAACAGGTGACTGGAAAGGATGATTGGGATCTTGACAAGGTATTCAGGGCATCAGATCGTATCTATGCACTGATGAGAGCATTTTGGGTCAGAGAATACAAGGCTGCCGGAATCGAGTGGAACAGGATGCTTGATTATGCGCCTCAAAGATGGTTTAATGAGAAACTGGAAGGAACAGGTCCCTATGCGGGTCAGAATCTTGATCCCAAGAAATACGATGAACTTTTATCATTTTACTATGACAAACGTGGATGGGATAACAGAGGAATACCCACCAAGGCCACTTTTTCAGAACTTGGACTTGTTGAAGAAGCTAAAAAACTAGAAACTGAAGTCAAACTAAACTAGATAGAAACAAGGAAAATATAGAAAATCAATGAGCTAGTATTGTATTTTTTTGATATATATAAATTTTAAATTTAAAAGAACTGATCATGAAATTTACATTGTCTCACTATAATAATAACTTCAAATCTATCACTTTAAATAGTTCCATGGACATGATATTATTGTTAATAATGATAGGAGGGAAAATCAGTCTGTTTCTTAGGAGAATATTCTGGTTAATCAAATTGACATTGATAGTTACTTTGTTACTACCTGGTTCAATACCCACGATATTTCTGTTTCTTACTAAATATACTCTAAATATTGTAGATCCAGAGGATCTTATTATCTCCTTCGTTAGTGGATTCATTAGTGGTATTTTTGATCTCTTACCTCCTCTAGTTCAGACCTTAATAATCCCAATTCTTGTCCTATTAGTTGTGATAACATACTTAATCGCTCTGAAAATACTTCATCCTAAAGAATCATTGATCACAATAATGAGAAAAAAACGCGATTCTGCTTATGAGAAATTTGTGAAAATACCCAGCTGAGCATGTGATTATCAAGATTACTAAAATTTCTCTTCTAATACATTCCAGGAAAGTAGGGTACCTATTGTTGCATGATCTCCCCATTTACTGGAGTATGCATTAATAGCATCTCTTTCTTTTGGAAGATCTGGTAAGTCATATAAAATTTTTATGCCTTTTTTCACACCAAGATCCTTGATAGCAAATACATCCATTTTACCCAGTATGAAAATTAGATGCATATTAACTGTCCATGGTCCAACGCCTCGGATCTGCATGAAGAAATTGCGCAGGTCTTCTGAACTAAAATCATCAGGGGAAATGATTTCATCCCGATTCTCGTACTCAATTACAAATCTGGCCACATTTTTCACATATTCTGCCTTTGAATTGGATAAACCTACCGATCTCAGATCATTGTGTTCAATTTTGAGGAGATTCTTTGGAGTTAATGGTGTTACAAGTTTCAAAAATCTGCCAATAATACTGTCTGCTGCTTTGACAGATAGTTGCTGACCAATAATCCAGTAACAAAAACTTTCAAATAATCCTAAATCAAGTAATTTGAGTGTTATGGGGTATTTTTTGATTTGATCTTTTAAATCAGGATTGCTTTTCACAAAATGATTAATCTGAGTTTTCTTAATCACATTATTAGATTTTGATTTGAGATAGAATGGGACATTATCCATATTCATCCACCTCCAACCACTGGCAATACTTTGATCTCATCATCATCTTGAACCAGTGAATCCAATTTCGCACCTCTCTCATTGACCAGTATGATAATTCGATCCTCCGGTAGGGTTGGAAATGATATCAATTCTCTTATCATGGTGGGACCTTCCAACTTTACTATTTTTTCCTTGTATCCTGCTATACTTGAAAGATAGCTGATCAAACGAATCTTAACCATACTCATTCTTTTAACAGATGAATAATATAAAAATAGTTACTTTGAAGAGATTATCTTATTATCTTAGTTCCTCTTCTTTGTAGGCTAAATTGGCTATCTCTAGCCATTCATGAGTGATTTTTCTATCAATCATCTGAACCAGATGGGTAAATCCGGTAACCGATCCATACCCATTCTCTTTGGCCCAGCAATCGGATAAAAATTCCTCACCATCAGGCTGGATTAACTTTGGATAGAAAACTGGATAGGCATATCCATCTTCCTTGGTCTCAAACATAGGTCCAAAACTATGTTTTCCAACATTTGTTGCAACCACCTTCTCATGAGTTTTCCCAATTGGTAGGTTAACATGCAATAAGGCCAGGTCCTCCAGGCTATTCTCCATGTAATGAGTGATTATTTTAGGAAATATTTCAAGAGGGGGAATAAATTCACTCTCAACTAGTTTGCTGTCCAAAAAAATATAGGGACCACTAACTGCAATACTGGGAATTCCTGCCAAAACCCCTTCCATGGCTGCACCCACAGTACCTGATGCCAGAAATGCGGCAATACCAACATTATGCCCCACATTCATTCCTGATACAACCAGATCCGGTTTGACAGAATCCTTGAATATACCATAATTGCCACAATCTGCAGGTGAACCCTCCAAGGTTAGAATTTCTCTACCCCCTCGTTCCATGATTTCTAGCCTCATCTTGTCCGCTCGTCTGGTATTGGATTTTGAGGTCCAGGATTGTTCATTACGAGGTACCACAACCTCTACATCACCAACTTTTTCCAGAGCCTGAATTGTTGGGATCAATGCAGGAGAATCAATTCCATCATCATTAACTAACAAGATTCGCATATATAGCCTCATTCCAGTTATAATTTATTACTATAAAAAATCAATTACCAATTTATGAAGAATCATCAGCCAAATATCAAATTGCATATAATTACCGCTATGCGAAAATAATTCATGATTTTCCCGAATAATGAAATTTCTTAATACCAATTGATTATCAGTATAATATTTGATACAATCCGGTTTAATTATTTTAATCGAAATTATCAGTTTAACTGGTAAAACTAATTAATTAAGGATATATACATAATTAGATGACAGATTTGTCAGAATATGAAAGATATAAACCGGATCCGTGGGTACTTGAGATAATTAACTGGATTGTGGATGCATCAAATAGTGATCAGGGATCTGAGGGAAAAACTAAATTT
>DAOUUM010000478.1 GCA_030668165.1 Candidatus Heimdallarchaeota archaeon | reverse complement strand
CCGGTGACCACCTGTGGCCTTCTCATCAGTGTGGTACCGGGATTGAATATCTCAGTGTCAATTCTCCTGTTATCGAGTATAATTGCGGATTGTATGTTATTGGCAAATTCAATCATCGGATGCTGTCCTAATTTTTTATCCTCATCCTCATAATATACCTTGGTATCAATTATCTTATTGATCTCCTCCTGCTTCTTCTTTATCTGATGTACTGCTGAGTAGATAAGCGAGTGCACCTTGCTGGTGTCCTTTATTTTGTGATCAACTGCCAGTACCCCTGTAATAATCTCATGATTGAATTTGGAATCGTATCTGCGGTATGATTTTGTCAGTATACTGGCATAGTTACTCAATTGTGTCCGGACCTCGTTGTTCATCGCATGTGATACAAAATCGCTCCACTCTTCATCATCAAAATCTTTTGGTGAGATTACTGATTGGGGCATTGAATTATCTGGATTTTTCCTGATTGTCCAATCAAATACCTGTTTTACCTTGATATCCAGTATCATCACAGGCCTCCATATCACCCCACGGTTGGTGTAATATTTGGTGAATACAACGATATCTGGTCTCTTTCTTCCCCCCTGCAGTGGTAGTTCAGCAACCACCAGGTAATCAGATAGAGAGGTTGCCTTATTGAACTTCACCTTGGGAAGGTAGGATGAATGTGAGAAGATAACGTCTCTTAACCGATATGGTTGCGGAATCCCAGCTAGTAGTAGTTTGTGCATGATAGATCCCATTCGCTTCTTCTTGTCAATCAGCTGATCATATGCACGATCAAAGAAATCTGTATTCACTAACTGAGATATTGATCTTGGTGAGATTGACTTCATATGCTTGATAGTATTAATCCTGTTATCACTGGGCCCATCATCCTCAATGGTAGTGCTACTACCACTGTATACTTGGTTATCTAGCTCAGATACTATCCCACCCAATACTTTGTCCATATCGGTGAAATTATCAAATTTTTTAACCACACCCTTGTCGGGATTACCCCTAGAGTTCTTTCCCCTCTTACCACCATCATATACCCAATCAAGATATGGTGACATATCATAAAGTAATCTGAGTATATATTTTCTTGAATCTTTGATAGTAATATTACGTATGAATAACTGTTTGCATAGCTCGTTCACGTGTGCCCGGATCATATCAATAAAATCTAGTGATGGAATATTGTTATGACCGATCTGTATCAAACCGTATTTTTTGTGGATATACCCCCATTTATTTTCAAATTTTATAGGTCTGGGGAAAGGATAGTACTTTCCACTAAAATCCCTCATCATCGATCCAGATATATTTAGTAAGCTGTTAATGGGATCGTTATCTCCCAAATTATCATATACCCGGTGAAATACCTTATTTCCATATCTAGCTGTACTCTCAAATATCATACGCAGATACATTTTGCGGATATTTGGTTCTGCCCTGGTGATCACTGTGAAATCATATGATTTTTCCCTGACACTCTCATACCATTTCTGCTTGGCAAGACTCCACTGTGATTTAATTGACTGATAGATGGGTCTAGTTGACTTGTTAGTTCTCTTACATGCAAGTCGATTTATTGCTGCCATACCACGTAGATATGCAGATGATATCGCCTCTGCTGGATCTAGTGGTTGTTTTTTCAACTTCTGTCGATTTTGCATTTTATAACCCTTAATACTTAAATAAATTAAATCTAATTTAATATTCATAGACTAGTTATTAAATATATATTTCCCAATTTATCCATCTATACCGAGAATGCACGAATATTTCGCAAAAACTTATATATTATCCTCATAGTATTAGTTACATGAATGTATTATCTAGTATTATGAATTAAAGGGGCTTAAATCCTATTTATTATCTGTTCACTTTCAAATACCTCACTCGTAGTTTATATACTGAAATAATCTATATTATTCTAGATCATAGTATTAGTTACATGAATGACATTAGTGATGAATTATGACGTATCTAGGTGTGAAACTGAAAATCAATGGGTCTCTGATGTCTGAATCAGAACTAATGAGACTCAATCAGATTCTCTACAGAGATACGAGAGTCATTAAATCATACATCAATATAATTAATGAGAATGAGAAGTCTATTATTAAAGGAAAGAAGATCAATAAAACTGAGCTGGATAAACTGACAGCAAGTACTAAGGACAGATTAATCGTAAAACATGATTTGAAATCAAAATATCCGAGAATATCATTGAATGAGATGAAGGAATGCAGGGATACCGCAGTTGATATGTATAATTCCTACCTAGCACTCAGAGATGATGGTGGTAATCTGCCAACTGTTACAGGATTAATCCCCCGTACGATATGTTACCGCAGATTTATACTGGATATTGATAATTCTGCAGTAACTATAATGGACTCAATGGATACCAATCCAAAGATGATCAGAGAGGGAAAAACCAAGATAAACCATGATAAATTGGATATTCCTATTGTATTATCCAAATACAGTTTGGAAAAATTCGATGAGGGTGAAGTCAAATCAATAAAGATATTCTATAAGAATGATGACCTGTATATGACTCTATCAGTCAAAATAGATGT